>USJP01000125.1 GCA_900555105.1 uncultured Coriobacteriaceae bacterium
GCTCTGCTCCGTCACGGGCCAGTGCGTCGCCACGGTCATCGGCGGCGAGCGCTACGACCGTCAGCTCAAGCGCCTCAAGGCGGGCTGCGACGTGCTTGTGGCCACGCCCGGCCGACTCATCGACCTCATGGAGCGCAAGGAAGTCGACCTGTCGCACGTGCAGATCCTCGTGCTCGACGAGGCCGACCGCATGCTTGACATGGGCTTTTGGCCCAGCGTGCGTAAGATTGTGGCGAGGCTTCCCCGCACGCGCCAGACCCTGCTGTTCTCGGCCACCATTTCGGGCGACATCCAGCAGAGCATGCCCACGATGCTGCACGACCCCGTGCTTGTCGAGATTTCCCGCTCCGGCCAGACGGCCGACACGGTAGAGCAGCGTCTCGTGCCTGTGGTGCAGGGTCAGAAGGTAAGCCTGCTCACCCATCTCATTGAAACCGGGCACCCCAGGCGCGTGCTCGTGTTCTGCCGCACCAAGCAGCGCGTGGACTCCGTTGCCGCCGCGCTTGAGCGCGAGGGCCTCAAGGTGGGCGTCATGCACGCCGACCGCGCCCAGAAGCAGCGTGAACGAGCGTTGAACGGCTTCCGTTCCGGAGAGCTCGAGGCGCTCGTGGCCACCGACGTCATGAGCCGCGGCATCGACGTGTCCGACATCGACTGGGTCGTGAACTTCGACGTCCCGCTCGACCCCGAGGATTACGTGCACCGCATCGGCCGTACGGGCCGCGCGGGTGAGAGCGGCGTGGCGTTCACGTTCCTGGCGCCCGACGAGGTGGGCCCGCTGCGCGAGATTGAGTACTTCACCAAGCAGCTCGTGCCCGTGTGGGAGCCCGCGGATTTCACGTTCGCCCAGGGCCGCATCGTCCCCAACGAGAAGCGCGCGACGTCGCGCTCGCAGCGCAGCGTCTTCAGTGGGTCGCGCTCCCGTGGCAGGGGACCTGCTGGTGGTCGCTTTGGTAGGCATTCTTAATCGGTAGGTGCACGTTTCCTACCTGGTATCGAAAGGCGAGAACCCCTTGATGTACGACAAGAGCCAAACACAGGGTGTGCCCATGGACCGTCGCCGCGTGCTTCGCGCGGGTCTGATGGCCCTGGGTGGCGCTGCGCTCGCAGGGCTTGCCGGCGGCTGCTCCCTCCTCGGTATCGAGAACCCCAACGCCACTGCCAGCCAGGAAACGACGGACCCGGGCTTCCTTGAGCTCGAGGGGCTCGAGGTGCAGTTCAACGTTGAGAGCAGGTATTGGCAGTGGCTGCTGATCGACGACATGTCGAGCAACCTCAACGGCCATCTCGTGGTCGCCGTTCCCGTGACGGCCGTCAACCTCGGCGAGCTGAGCAGTGTGATCAGCGATATGTACTGTAAGGCCTATGGTCCCGACGGCTCGCAGTTGACCAGCCTGTCGAGCAAGTATGCCGACGACATCCGCAACACCGGCAACATTGCGGTGAACGGAAGCACCACGTGCAAGATCTACCTGCCCTACAGCGGGGCGGGAACCTACACGGTGCAGTTTGACAACCTGCTGGGTCGCAAGCCCTCGGTGAGCTTCGAGATTGCGTATGACCCGCAGTGCGGAGTCGGTCCCTTCCCCACCAACCTCAGCGGAATTGATGCCGCCCAGGCGATTCCGCAGGGAGAATCGTTCGACGTCGACGGTCTCACGCTTGTGTTCAGCACCGACGTCTCCGCCTATGAGTGGGCCACCGTGTCAGCCCCGGGCGACGAGTACTGGGACGGCAGGGGCGCGGTGGGAATCCCGCTGCGTGTGACGAACAACTCCGGCAAGACGATGAGCTTCTCCAACGTGGCGTACAGGCTGTACTCATCGGAGAGCTATCAACTCTCCGATGCTTCCTGGTGGTTCCCGAACTCCGTGGTGAACGCCCTCGGGTCGTTGGTTCCCAACCAGACAGCTCAGGCACTGCTCTACCTCGACTACGAGTACAGCGAGGTCACTTGCCACTGCGTGTTCAGCAACGGCGGCATGCCGGTTGTTGCCGCGGTGTGGGTGCCGTAAGGGCACAGCCTACTTTGTATCGCGATGTGAGCCCTGCTTCCGCTCGTGCGGGGGCGGGGCTTTTTGATGTGGGGTGGCGAGGGCGGCAATGGGCGCGTCGTGTCGTCTGGTGGGAGCTTGGGGTTCGTGAGTGCGTGTGCGCAGGGCGCGGCGCGCGAATGATGCACAAGGAGCAACCGTATGTTCCTTTTTTGCCCCAGAAACGCAAAAGGGACCAGGCAAAATGCCCGGTCCCTTGAATATGCGCGTGGCGGAGAGCTAGGGATTCGAACCCTAGAAGGGACTTTATGGTCCCTTACTCGCTTAGCAGGCGAGCACCTTCGGCCTCTCGGTCAGCTCTCCGCGTGCTGAGGGAGCATACCGCAATATTGGTCATTTGCACAAGCCTAAATGGCAGGTATTCTAGCAACTCTGCACAATTCCTTGAGATTTAGGCGCGAAAACGCCCCTTTTGCAGGGTTCGAGCCGGATTCTCAGTCCCGCTTAGCAGAAGAAGCTTCCTGGCACAGCAATGTCGCCCTTCCTAGCTGTCGCACGCAGGCGGTCCCAAGAGAAGACGCTTGCCAGCTCGCGGGCTGAAAGGGGCTCGGGGGAGTTGACAAGGCCTGTGAGGTGGGCGAGCCTGCCGATGAGGACCTCGGGCGTGCCAAAGTGGTCGCGCATGAAGCCCAGGTCGCAGTCACGCTCGCGCTTGGAAAGGCGGCGCGTGCCGTCGGGTGCCATGAGCATGGGCAGGTGCGCATAACGAGGCTGGTCAAAGCCCAACAGGCGCTGCAGATAGATTTGTCGGGCGCACGAGGGCAGAAGGTCGCGGCCGCGCACCACGTAGTCGACGCCCATGAGCGCGTCGTCGACGGTGACGGCAAGCTGATAGGCGTGCACACCGTCGCTGCGACGCACAAGGAAGTCGCCGCATTCCTGCGCAAGACATTCAAGCTGGTCGCCGTAGACTTCGTCAGCGAACTGAATCGTGCCCGCGGGATCTGTGGCCTCAGGTACGCGCAGGCGCAGCGCCGCCGGACGCATGTGGGAGCGCTCGCGAACTTGCTCGTCGGTGAGGGCGCGGCAGGTGCCTGCGTAAATGGGTGTTCCGTCGCTTGTGTGGGGGGCCTGCGCGGCATGCAGCTCAGCGCGCGAGCAGAAGCAGGGGTAGGTGAGCTCCATGCGCTCGAGACGGGCGGCATACTGCTCGTATATGGCCGCACGCTCGCTTTGGAAGACGGGGCCCTCATCCCAGTCGAGGCCCAGCCAGCGCAGGTCGTCGATGAGTGCCTCGGTGGCGCCGGCAGGGGTCTTGCGCGGGTCGAGGTCTTCGATGCGCAGGGTGAGTATGCCGCCTTCCGTGCGCACGGCGAGCCAGGCGACGAGTGCGCACCACACGTTCCCAAGATGCATGCGGCCCGAAGGCGTGGGTGCGAAGCGGCCGTGGGGTGCTTGTGGCATGGTTTTCCTCGGTTCGGGTGAGGGGATGGTGTTGTGTGCATGGGCAATGATAGCCATGTGCGGCATGCATGTGGGCAACCTTGCGACGAACACGCTCATATTTTGTTATTACCTCGCATGATGGGCTCAGGTGTGGGAAACTTGGAGGTGAAACAAAAGATGAGAAGAGGTAACCACTCGTGAGCGCAAATCAGCAGACAGATGTGCAGGCGCCCTGCACGCATCCTGCGCCTGTGCCGGAGCCGTCCTTCCTTGTGTCGCAGGACGGCGCCCTTGACATTGCCGGCGACGCCGGTGCCGTGCCGCCCAAGGCAGGTCTCATAGAGCGGGTCTTCAATGCGCTGCAGGGTCGGTTTGCGGCCGTCGCATCTGTCCCGCAGACCGATGACGAGGGCTTATATGACCTGCCGAAAGGTTCCAAGGTGCAGAAGGTTCCCACGCCGACGGGCACGCCCGAAGGTGTGGGTTATTGCCTCGTCGCCCAGGGAATTCCCCTGCCTGCCGCTGGCGCCTCCTGGCTCGTGTCGTTTGCCGCGGGCGACGATCCCACGGTCGACGCCAAGCCCATGCGCCGTCTGCCGTGCATCTTGACCACCCATCATGCGTGCCGCGTGCGCATCTTGGCGCTTATCGACGAGTTCGGCCGCGTGTTCGCCACCGGCGAGGCCCTGTCGATGCCGCCTGCACGCATGCCTGACGTGCAGTTCAAACGCTATGCAAATCGCGAGGGTGCGGGATGCGTGGAGGTTGCCCAGGAGAAGGCTCCCGCTTTTCGCGCCTGCGAGTTTGTGGAAGCTACGGGAGGTATCGCCCTTGCGAGTTCTCGCGTGAACCTGGGCTGCGATGCCTCGGGGCTCACGCTGTGCGCGGCCGCCGCCGTGGCATTTCTCGTGTTCTGGCAATTCCCGCACGACGGGGGATACTCCTTGACGGGTATGGGCGTGCGCGATGCGCTAAGCAAGCTGCGCACCACCGATGTGCTCGAGGCGGCACAGGGCATCATCGACATGGATGACGAGGCCCAGGGTCACCCCGGCGTGCTTGTGCCGGGTTTGGTGTCCTATGCAGCGCAAACTCTGCGCGAGGCGGGTTTTGACGGCGTCGACCCGGCTTCGCTAAGTGAGACGGCGGGCCTACAGGATGGAATCATGCCGGCCGGCGTGCCCTTCTTGGGCTCGCTTGCGTCCCAGCCTACCGGAGACGCTCCCCAGGCAAGCCGGGTTGTGCAGCACATCGCCGCCATGATCGGCGGAGCCCTAGCTGCCAGCGGAATCCCCGGCCTCACGGTGCTCGGGGCCGCTCCGGGTTCCGCAGGTCCTGTGGCCCCTGCTCCTCAAATCAAGATGATGCGCACGTCGAAGTACGCGGACACGTTCTATGTCATCTTCGACCCCTCGCAGGTAAACGCAGAGGGGGCCCGCATGTTGTTGGAGGCCGAGGGCCTGTTCAATCGCCTTGTGGGAATGCAGCGGGCCTACGGTGCCGAAAAACTGCAGGCGATGGGTCCCGCTGAGACCGCCGAGCTCGACGCATGGTGCACCGACCATGCCCTGGCCGCGGCCGATCCGTACCTGGACGGCAATCCCGTACATGCCCAGCCTGCTCCTGCCGGAGCGGGAGACCTCGACGTTCGCATGGCTTTCGCGCGGGGGTGCGAGTGTCTGCGCCTGCCGTATCGCCTGGAATATGAGTTTGATTACGACGCCAAGGGACATACCCTGGTGGTGGAGATTGCATCGATGCCCGCCTGTGTCATGCCGGGTCTGCGCTGGGACAAGGAGCAGGGGGGTTGGCAACCATGCGATGAGGAAATGCGCCAGGGGCTTGCGAGCCGCTACGCGGCCTTCTCTCTTTTGGCATGCGCGGCCGTTGGTTTTTGGGCATGTCCCGATGTAGAGCAGGTTTGGGTGAATGTGCGGCGTGGGTTTGGCGCCGCGCAGAAGCTCGCCGGCGCGTCGGCCAATGGCGCAAAGCCTGAGCCCTTCCTCATCTTGCCTGGTATCGGTGAGATCTGTGCCCCCACCGAACCTGAGTGCGTGCTCTCCGCCCGCCTGAGCCGAGACCAGCTTAATGCCATGCTTGTCGACGCCGACGGCCGCGCCCACTGCCAGGCCGACCCGTTCGAGGCGATTTCCGATGCACCTCATGTCTTCAGCCTTGATACGCATCGCGGGCTCGTGGGCGTGAAGCCCCTCTTCAACCTGGGCGATGAACTCTTCGCCAGTGAGGAGGCCGTGCGCGAGGTCGAGCTCGACCAACGTGTCCTGTCTGAGGAAGGTGGGGCCGAACTGGCGGCTCG
>USJP01000126.1 GCA_900555105.1 uncultured Coriobacteriaceae bacterium
CCCGCCACCTGCGCTTGCTAACTACGAAACACATCCAGCAGGTTGCTTGAGGGCTTTGGGGACTACTCACTTGCGAGCTTCCAGCAAACCACCGCGCTCGCAGGCTGCCCAGGGTTTTCGCGCTCCCCTGCCTTTACCGGGAGATGCGCAAGGGGCCGGGGCTTTGTTCTGGCGCAGTTCCGCAGTGAGGGCTTGGGGCCAAAGGCGCGTTGCATGCCTGCATGCTTAAGCGCGATTGGCCCCAAGCCCTCGGTACGAGGACTGTTTGAGCACAGAACCTTACCCGCCGCCCCGAGAAAGGCCCCCGTATGAACTACGCCAACATCAAGTATTGCGACATCGCCAATGGCCCCGGTGTGCGTACGACGCTCTTTGTCTCGGGGTGCCGGGTGCATTGCCCGGGGTGCTTCAACGAGGTGGCGTGGGACTTTTGTTCGGGCGAGGTGTTTGACGACGCGGTGGCGCAGCGCATCTGGGACAGCCTGGAGGCGCCATGGGTGGAAGGCATCACGGTGCTGGGAGGGGAGCCCTTTGAGCCTGAGAACCAGGCGGCGCTGCGGCCGTTCCTCGAGGAGACGCGTCGTCGTTTCCCCGCCAAGAGCATTTGGTGCTTCACGGGATACCTGCTTGACCGCGACATCCTGCCTGTGGGTGGTCGCAAACGCACGCCTGATACCGATGGCCTGCTCGCATGCCTTGACGTGCTGGTAGACGGGCCTTTCCTGCAGGCCGAGTACGACATCTCCCTGCGCTTCCGCGGCTCTGCCAACCAGCGCATCATCGACGTGCCTGCCACCCTCGCTGCCTATCAAGCAGCTTTCTCCCACAACGAAGACCTCGCCGCCTTCTCGCCTGTCATCTGGCACGACCAGAAGCTCTACGAGACCCGCGGACTGTAGTCACGCAACACGTCACGCCAGGCAATTAACTCGGTTCCTCCCGACTCGGATAAAACCGAGTTAAACTCAGATATGTCGTTTGAGCAGGATGCCCTCCTTGGAGAGCATCCTGCTTTTCTATGCGGCGTGCAGCTACGAGACGGCCACTTCTGCCTGGACTCCCTGTGTCAGGCGTTCTTCGACTCGGGTGAGCCTGCGGCGCCAGCCGCCGCGCAGGTAGTAGATCAGGCTCACAAGGCCCGTTGTGGTCCAAGACACGGGGTAGGCCATGGCCACGCCGAGGGCGCCGGGCATGAAGGTGCTGGCCCCGAAGATCCACGCCACGCGCAGCAGGCACACGCCCACGACGATGATGAGCATGGGTTTGAGCGTCTCGCCCGTGCCGCGCACCGCGCTTGTAAGCACTTGGGCGAAGATGAAGGGGAAGTATCCCGGCACAAGCATGTACAAAAACGTGAGCGTGTCAGGCAGAAGGCTCGCGTCCGAGGTGAAGATGCCTGAAATTTGGGGTGCGAACATCAGGATGAGTGCGGCAAGCGGCAGGGTGAAGGCGAAGCACATTCCCAGCGTTACCCACACGCTGCGCTTGGCGCGCGCTATGTCGCCGGCGCCATAGCATTGCCCCATGAAGGTCGTGGCCCCCAGGGAGAAGGCGTCCAGGACGAGCCACAACGCCATGTTGCACTTGCCGCACACGGCAAACGCCGACACGATGTGGGTCCCGCACGCGTTCACGCCCGTCTGGATGACCATGTTGCTGATGGAGAACATGCTCATCTGGATGCCCGTGGGTAGGCCGATGCCCACGACTTTGCCGAGCATCCTGCGCGAGAAGCCGATACGGCGCAGCTCGACGTGGTAGGCCTCTTGAGAGCGGACGAGCGTCACCATGACGAGTATGCCGCTGACGGCGATGGCAATCACCGTTGCGCTGGCAGACCCAGCCACGCCCCATCCGAGCACGACGACGAAGAGCACCTCGAGGGCGATGTTGACAAGCGAGCAGGCGATGAGGAAGTAGAAGGGCCGCTTCGAGTCACCCACGGAGCGCAGGATGGACGCTCCCATGTTGTACATCATCATGAACGTCATGCCGATGAGCTGGATGCGGACAAAGGTGAGCGCGTATTCCATGTTTTCCGGCGGCGTTTGCATGAGGCGCAAGAGCGGCTCAGCCAGAGGCAGCCCTACGACTGTGATGAGCAGGCCCACTGCCAGGGCGAACGCGAGGGCGGTGTGCACGGCCTCGCTCACGCGCTTCTTGTCGCCGGCTCCCCAGTATTGGCTGATGATGATGGTCGCGCCTGTTGACAGACCCACGAAGAAGTCGATGAACAGGCTGAGCAGGGGCTGGGTCGAGTCGACCGCACCCAGGGCGGCCGAGCCCACGGCATGTCCCACCACGGCGGCGTCCACGTAGTAATAGAGCTGCTGGAACAGGTTGCCGCCCATGATGGGCAAAACGAAGAGCAGGACTTTCTTCCATACCGGACCGTGCAGGATGTCGAGAGCTTTCTTCTCGCCGCCCTTCTTGGGCCACGTCTTCTTCGCCATGACTTATCCCACGCTTACCTCTCCGGCCAGGACGCGCAGGTAGTCGGCGCGGTTTGCCTTGAGGAGCCGGGGGATGGGCAGCTCGTAGGGGCAGCGCGTCATGCACAGGCCGCATTCCACGCAGGAGTCGACCTTGGCCATCTCGGCCTGCCAGTGCTCGGAGAGCCATGCCTGGGAGGGTGCGCGGCGCAGCATCAGGCTCATGCGGGCGCACTGGTTGATGGCGATGTGCATGGGGCACGGCATGCAGTAGCCGCAGCCGCGGCAGAAGTTGCCCGTGAGCTCGGCGCGCTCCCGTTCGATGAAGGCGAGCGTCTCCTCGTCGAGCGCGGGCGTGCCCTGCCCCATGTAGGAGAGCCACTCGTCGAGTTCGGATTCCTTTTGCACGCCCCAGATGGGCACGACGTTGTCGAACTTGGTCATGTAGGCCATGCAGGCGCGGGAGTTGTGCAGCAGGCCTCCTGCCAGGCCTTTCATGGCGATGAAGCCCATGTTCGCCTCGGCGCAGGCCTCAACGAGCGCCTCTTCGCGAGGAGTCGCCAGGTAGGAGAGGGGGAACTGCAGCGTCTCGTACAGGCCACTCGCCACGGCGTCCTCGGCTACGCCGATCTTGTGCGCGGTGATGGCGATGTGGCCGACCTTGCCCTGGCGCTTGAACTCCTGCATCGCCTCGTACATGCCTGTGCCGTCGCCGGGGCGGTACACTCGGTCGGCGCAATGGAACTGGTAGATGTCCACGTGGTCGGTCTTGAGCAGGGCAAGCGAGGTCTCGAGGTCGGAGGCGAGGCCGGCGGGGTCCTTTGCGCCCGACTTGGTGGCGATGGTCACACGGTCGCGCATGCCTTCGAAGGCGATGCCCACCTTCTCCTCGGAGTCGGAGTAGGCGCGCGCGGTGTCGAAGAAGGTCATGCCGCCCTCGTAGGCGCGGCGCAACAGCCTGACGGCCTCGTTGGTTGAGATGCGCTGGATGGGAAGGGCGCCGAAGGCGCTCTGCGGCGTCGTGATGCCGGTCGAGCCGAGCGTGATGGTCTTCATGGTGGGTTCCTCTCCCCAGCCCCAATACATATACATAAAAGGGTACCATCTGGGAGCTTGAATGTATGGAGGCAAACGGGGGGTGTGGCACTTGGCAAGGGGAACGGCGCGGGGCATGTCGGCGCTTGAAGTCGCAACATACGGGTTGCTCGCCGCTGTGGCGCTCATCTTCGGCTACGTCGAGGTGCTCTTCCCGCTGCCTTTGCCCGTGCCGGGCATCAAGCTCGGCTTGGGCAACATCGTAGTGCTCTTTGCGCTGGCGGGCTTTGGTTGGCGGGCAGGTCTTGCCATCGCCCTCGTGAAGGTCGTGGTGTCGGCGCTGCTCTTCGGTAACCCCATGGTTCTCATGTACAGTGCGGGCGGTGCGGCGCTGAGCTTTGCGGCCATGTGGGTGGCGCTGCATTGGAGCCGCTTGAGCATCGTAGGCGTTTCTATGGTGGGTGGTGTCTTTCACATGGTGGGCCAGCTTGCGGTGGTCGCCTTTACGTTCTCGTCGTATGTCGCCCTGGTCTACCTGCCTGTTTTGATGATTTCTGGCCTTGTGACGGGTTTGCTCACGGGCTATGTGTGCCGCCTGGTGATACGCACCACGGCCAAGTCGAATCTCTTCAAGAGCCGTGCGCGCGAGCTTGCGCGGCGGGAAGGCGCAGTGAAGGTGCCCGCAGCCCGCGAGGCAATGTCCGCCACGGAGAGCACCGCCAAATCAGCCTCTGTTTGTGAGGCGGCGCTAGTCACAAAGGGCGCTGTCAGACCACCCTTCGTCTGTGGGGCGGCGCTTGGCACAGAGAGCACCGCCAAGCCGGCCCCTGTTTGTGAGGAGGTGCTAGCCACAGAGAGCGCCGTCAAGCCGAACCCTGCCCGCGAGGTGGCGTCTGATGCGTGCGAGGTGGCGCCTGCCGCAAAGTGCGCGGACGTCCCTGCGCCGTGCGCGGCACCTGAAACCGATGAGTCGAACGACCAGTTTGAAACGAGTGAATCCCATGTTTAACGCAAAAAAGACCTCTCAAGCTTCGCTGGGCCCGCGCATCGACCGACGTGCCTTCTGCGGCATGGCGCTCATGGGCGGGCTTGGCCTCATCGGCCTGGCCGGTGGCCGTCTGGCCGACGCTGCAGAAAGTTCCGACAAGCAGGGCGGCGCCGCCACCGCTGAAGCGCAGGCCGAGCCTGTCAAGGCTTCGACGTTTGCCTTCAACACGCTTGTGAACATCACGGCATATGGCGTGGATGCCGACGTGGTCGCTTCGTGCATCAAAGACTGTGCGATGTACGAGGACCTTTTCTCTGCCCGCAAAGAGGGTGCCGAGATCGTGCGCATCAACGAGGCGGGCGGCGAACCTGTGGAGGTAAGCGCCGACACGGCAGACCTCATCGCCGCCGGTCTTGAGTACGGCCGCCAGACCGATGGAGCCTTCGACATCACCATTGGCTCGGTGAGCCTGCTGTGGGACTTCATCAACGCCGTGAAGCCCACCGACGAGGAAATCGCCGAAGGCCTCAAGCATATCGACTACACCCAGGTTGTGCTCGATGGTACGACGGTCACCATGGGCGACCCCGAGGCGCGCCTCGATTTGGGCGGCATCGCCAAGGGCTGGATCGCCGCGCGCCTGGTAGACAAGCTTGAGCAGGCGGGATGCACGTCGGGTCTGGTGGACCTGGGCACCTCGAGCGTCTATGCCATCGGTTCCAAGCCCGATGGAAGCCCCTGGCGCGTGGGCCTGCGCGACCCCAAGGACTCGATGAGCTCGCTTGCCGGCGTGGTGGAGATTTGCGACGAGGCCATCACCTCTAGCGGCCTGTACGACCAGGAGTTCGAGCTCGACGGGCAGAAGTACTGGCATATCCTCGATCCGAAGACCGGCTATCCGGCTCAGACGGACATGCTCGGTGTCACGCTCATCGGTACCGATCCCATGCAGGGCGATGCCCTGTCCACCACCCTGTCGGTCATGGGCATCGAGGAGGGTTCGGCCTGGGTTGAGAAGAACCATCCCGAGATTGCTGCCATGTTCGTGGACCAGTCCGACGAGGCGACGTTTGCCAATGGGTTTGAGTCGCACGGCTACATGGCCGTTAAAAATACGAAGTAGGACGCGATGAAGACGAGCGAGGCACAGCGCAGGGCTTGGGACGGTGGCCGCAGCGGACGGCCTGCTCCGGCGTTTGACGACGCCGCCCATGGGTCGCGCGGGTGGGGCATTCGTCCGGCCGACGTGGCCGTGGGTGCGACGACGCTATTTGCCGCGCTCGGCG
>USJP01000127.1 GCA_900555105.1 uncultured Coriobacteriaceae bacterium
GGGCCACGCCGGCCATCGCGCGCTCGGGATGCAGCGTGGGTTTGGCCGTGGCGCGGATGGCGCGGTCGCAGCCCAGGATGAGCGCGGGCAGAATGGTGAACACGCACACGAGGCTGCAGATGACGCCCTTTGCGAGCACGATGCCCAGGTCGGCACCGATCTTGAAGCTCATGAAGACGAGCGCGAGCAGGCCCACGAACGTGGTGAGCGAGCTGGAGGTGATTGCCGAGAACGCACCCGCCACCGCGCGGCGCATGGCGGTGTCGCGCTGGTCGGCGCTGGGCCGGTCGGATCCCTCGGGCACGTTTTCCAAGGCGAGTTCCTGGCGGTAGCGGTTCATGAGGATGATGGAGTAGTCCATGGAGAGCACGAGCTGCAGCAGGGCCGCGATGCACATAGTGACGGAGGAGACTTCGCCCATGACGATGTTGCTGCCCAGGTTGATGCCCACGGCGCAGCCGATGGTCACGAGGAAGAGCAGCGATTCAAGCACCGAGGGGCACATGGCCAGAAGAATCAAGAAGAGCAGGCTCAGCGCCAAGACGAGCGTCTGAAGGGGAATGTCGCTGGAGTTGGCATCGTCGTCGGCGATGAGCGTGGTGGCCTGCGGGTATGTACTCGCCACGAGGTCGGCAATCGCCGACTCAAGGCTGTGCTGCTCGGCGCTTCGGTAGTCGTAGTCCATGGCCACGACGTAGAGCGCCTTGTCGTCTTGGTTATAGGCGGCATCGCCCGCTACGTGCGTCACCGCCGCGACGCCTTCGAGCTCGCCCAATTTGCCCGTGAGGGAGGCGCGCTCGTCGTCATCAAGTCCGCTCACCATCACGCGCAGCGTGTGCGTGGAGACGGCGTCGGGCACCTCTGCTTCCATGAGTTCCACGCCCGCCTTCATTGACGAGCCATCGGGCAGGTACTTGGTCATGTCGGTGTTGACGTGCACGCCCAGCATAAGCAGGCTCACGACTGTCGTGAGCACAACCATGAAGACCAGCACGGCCTTCCTGCGCTTGACGATGAACCCGGCGAGCTTGTCCTTCATGGCCGTTCTCCATCCTTTTAGCTATGCGCCTTTTTATGCCTGGCGCGTGCGATGCGTGATACGGTCATTCTTGCACATACCAGGCCGTGTTAAGCTGTGTCGTGCAAACAATTCGTTTCGAAACTGACCTAAGGAGTGCTCATGAAGGACGAGAACTGCATCTTCTGCAAGATCGCTGCCGGCGAGATCCCTACCAAAAAGGTCTACGAGGACGATTACGTCATCGCGTTCGATGACCTCGAGCCCCTCATGCCTGTTCACACCCTCATTATCCCCAAGGACCACTACGCCAACATCGGCGACAACGTGCCCGAGGAGACGCTGGGTCATGTCTTTGGCGCCGTGCGCAAGGTGGCTGAGATCAAGGGCCTCAAGAACGGCTACCGCCTCATGGTGAACACCGGCGAGGACGCCTCCCAGAGCGTGCAGCACTTCCACGTGCACATGCTCGGCGGCGGCTGGATGCCCCGTCCCAACGACCAGGACTGGGGTCCCAACGCCACCAACGTTGTCCACCTCAAGGAACAGCAGGGCGAGTAGCATGGGTGAGATTCTGGATTTCAAGGGCCCGAAGACGACGGTCGCGTTTCCCGAGTTCTCGAACCCCGCCGCCGACAACGAGTGCGAGCTTGAGTACGACCCCAAGCCCGGCAGCGTCGGCGTGCTCGTGACCACGGACGCCCAGGGCGTGGCCCATTTCACGGTGACCGCGCCTGCCGAGGAGGTCGGCGAGGCCATCAAGCAGGCTAAGGATGGCCTGGCTGCCTCCTTTGGCGTGCCCGCCGACGCAACCACGCTCGAGGCCATCCGCACGCAGATGGGCGAGGGCACCTTCGATGCTTTCATCACGACGTTTGTGCAGCGCCACTTCTTCGCCAAGGCCCTGCTGCGCACCTCCGTCCTGCCGTTCCTCGACCCCGACCACCTGACGAGCGAGCCGCCGGTGGAGGGTCAGGACTACGTGTTCAAGATGGAGTGCCTGCTGCGCCCTTCCTACGAGCTCTCCTCGTACGAGCCCGTGAGCGTGAAGGTTCCCGAGAAGCAGGCCGTGAGTTCCAAGGATGTGACGGCCTACCTCGACAACATGTCCAAAGAGCTTGCCACCTGGGAGAACGACCCGTCTGCCACGCAGGTTGAGCGCGGCAGCCACGTGAGTCTCAACCTCGATTCCATGCTCGATGGCAAGCCCTTTCCGCAGCTTACCGGCCGCCACGTTCCCTACCTGGTGGGCTCCGGCCAGCTGAGTGACGAGTTTGACGACCAGCTCGTGGGCATGGCCCCGCGCGAGCGCAAGGAGTACGGCCTGTCGCTTCCCATGCCCGCCGAGGACGGCTCCATCAACTACCAGGTCGTGCAGGTCAAGGTGCAGATCGACGAGATCCAGCACAGTGTGCCGGCCGTCATCGACGACGGCTGGGTGATGAAGAACCTGCCCGAGGCCCAAACGCTTCTTGGCCTTCGTAGCAAGGTCCGCACGATGCTCGAGCGTCAGGCCGATGCCGCTCAGCATGCCCAGCTCCTCGAGCTCACGGCCGCCGAGCTGGCGACGCGTCTGCAGGGCGAGCCTGACGAGCGCTATGTGGCCAAGATGCGCGACGAGCTGCTCTCCGAGACGATGCAGCGCCTGCAGATGCAGGGCCTCACGCTCGACGACGTGTTTGCCCAGCCCGGTTTCGACCACGAGGCCTGGGAGGCCGACCTCAACACTCAGGCCAAGGACGCCCTGCGTCGCGGCCTGGCGCTCGACTCTTTGGCCGACCACCTCGACATCCAGCTCGACGAGAAGGACATCTCCGCCGTGGTGAGCCAGATGGCTCCCGGCCATGAGCAGGAGGCCTACCAGAGCCTTCTCGACTCGGGCCAGATGCCCAAGATGTGCGAGATGGCGTTGCGCATGCGCGCCAACGAGTGGCTTGTCGACCACCTGCCCAAGACGGTTGCTTCCACCGGCTCGGTCATCCTGGGCGGTGGGGAAGCGCGCCCGCGCACTGACCGTCCGGCTGGCGACGGCCCCAAGCTCACGCTGCTCTAGGCTGTAGCGTTACCAGACATATGTACGAGAGAGGGGGTCGTCCTTGCGGACGGCCCCCTCTCTGTTTCGTGCGTTGTTGGATGAGCCTTTTGGAGCGAGTGCCAGTGCGGCACCGGCGCCGTCGGTACCCTTAGTCGCCGATGGCGTCGGGGTTGGAGCGCGCGGAGGTCCTTATCTGCTCAGGCTCGAGCTCGCCGAAGTTGGCGTCGCGGTCGTCGATGTCCACGTAGTCGCGACGCTGGATGACGCTCTTGTAGGCGGGGCGGATGATACGCTTGCCGCTCTCGAGCTCCTCGAAGCGGTGTGCTGCCCAGCCTGCCATGCGTGCCGTGGCGAACATGGGCGTGTACAGGTCCACCGGGATGCCGAGCATGTTGTACACGAAGCCCGTGTACAGGTCGATGTTGGCGCACAGGACCTTGCGTGTGCCCTTCTCCTCGGCCATGACCTGCGGCGTCATGCGCTCGATGTTCTCGAGGAGCTTGAGCTCGCGCTCGAACTCGGTGCCCTTGGCCAGACGCGAGGCGTACTTGTGGCAGATGATGGCGCGCGGGTCGGAGAGCGTGTACACCGCGTGGCCCATGCCGTAGACCAGGCCCGTGCCGTCGCCGGCCTGCTTGCGCACGATGCGGCGCAGGTAGTCGGCAACCAGGCCCTCGTCGGTCCAGTCATCTACGTGGCTCTCGATGTCGAGACACATCTCGCGCACCTTGCGATTGGCGCCACCGTGCTTGGGGCCCTTGAGCGAGCCGATGGCGCCGGCGTAGGCCGAGTAAGCGTCGGTGCCGCTGGAGGTGAGCACACGGCAGGTGAACGTGGAGTTGTTGCCGCCGCCGTGCTCGGCCTGCAGCATGAGCATGACGTCGAGCATGTGCGCCTCGTCGTCGGAGTATGCGTGGTCGGGACGCAGGGCGTCCAGAATGGTCTCGGCGGTGGAGAGGCCGGCACGGGGGCCGTGCCACACCATGTCGCAACCGTGGTAGCACTGCTGGATGGAGTAGTACGACAGCACGGCGATGCGAGGCATGCGCGAGATGAGGCTGAGTGCGGTGTCTACCTCGTGCTTGAACCTGATGTCGTTGGGCGTGGGGTCGGTTGAGTAGAGATGAAGCACGCAGCGGCTCAGCATGTTCATCACGTCTTCGGAGGGGCTCGTGAGGATGTGGTCGTTCACGAAGCCGCGGGGAAGGTCGCGCTCGTAGTCGAGCAGGCTCGTGAGCGTGGCGAGGTCCTGCCTGGTGGGCAGGTGGCCCGAGAACAGCAGGTACACAAGCTCCTCGTAGCCGAAGCGGCCCTTGCCTGCGGTGCCCTCGACCAGGTCGTTGATGCTGTAGCCACGAAGCGTCAGACGACCCTCGCAGGGTTCCTGGTCGCCTTCGTTCACCACGTAGCCGTGAACGTTGGAGATCTTGGTGATGCCGGCAACCACGCCCGTGCCGTCGGAGTTGCGCAGACCGCGCTTGACGTTGGAGCGTTCGAACTGATGCGGGTCGATGCTGTACGTTTCAGAAAAACGCTCGTAAATGTCACAGGGCTCAGGCACCTCGTGCGGTTGCTGCGAGTTGATTGCGGTGCTTGCAGTGGGCTGTTGCATGGGGTGCCTCTCCTAAAGCGGGTCAATCAAAGATAGAGGGAGTGAATACGCTGCGGCGGGATATGCAAGACCGCCGTGCTTGGCCGTGCTCGGCATGCGGTCTCACACGGTGGACCGCAGCGTATCGTGGGTTAAATGCGATGCATGAAACGGAAGACGTCCTCGCGCTGCACCTGAATCTGAACGTCGAGCTGCTCGCTGAGGGACAGCAGGGTGTCGCGCAGGGTGTCGAACGTCGTCTTGGTCTCATCGAGGTCAACGAGCATGGTCATCGTGAAGATACCAGACAGAATGGTCTGGGAGATGTCGACGATGTTTGCGTTGCATTCCGACAGCGCTCCGGCAACGGCGGCTACGATGCCGCAGCGGTCTGCTCCGAGCACGGTTACGACAATACGGGTCTTATCCATGTGCGCTCCTTACGGCAAGGCGGCTGTGCCGCACGGTGGTGCGACGCCGGATGGCAAACAAGCCGATGGCGTCGTTTGAGTTCCCGGGGTATGGTGCGGGTTTGAATCCCGCGCACTTCGGGACCTTTATTCTAGCGATACGAGGACGAATTGCGTTAACTGCGTGTTGCGAACGCGAAACTTATATGAAGGCCGTTGTGGGCAGGTTGTGTCATGTCACCACATAGGGAAAAAATACGCCAATATGTACGTGCTCTGTACAGGTGTACCGCTTCGAGGCAAAAGGCCTCGGAACCGTCAAGGAGGCAATAATGAACAACCGCGCGTTGATCGGCCTGTCTGCCGCTGCTATGTCGGCCCTCGTGGCCACTGCAGTTGGCTGCGGCGAGCCCCAGCAGAAGACCTACACTCCTGCTGAGGAGCCCGCTGCCACGGTAGAGGCCCCGGCCACCACTGAGGCCGAGACCACCGAGACCGAGGCTGCTGAGCCCGAGGCCACCGAGGCCGAGAAGACCGAGGAGACCACTGAGGCCGAGAAGACCGAGCAGGCCGCTCCCGCTGAGGAGACCAAGACCGACGAGAAGGCCGAGCCCGCCGCCGACAAGAAGGCCGAGGAGCCCGCTGCCGAGGAGGCCAAGTCTGACGACAA
>USJP01000128.1 GCA_900555105.1 uncultured Coriobacteriaceae bacterium
GTCATTCCCGGGGCCATCGCGCTATAGTGTAGCACCTTGCGCCTTGTTTTCGTCCAACTCTTTCAGGCGGAACAAACATCTATCGAGGAACCCGTTGCGGGCATATACGCCCAGAAGGCCCCTGACGAAACGGTCCTGTCTCACAAGGGTCAATATAAGGGCGCGTATCAATTCGGCGTTGGCGTGCTCTACGTCGCAGGCCTCAAGGCCCCTGTCCGACATTTCAACTCCGTAACGCTCGAGTGTCTCGAAGTAATCGATTTTGGTGTCCTTGATTGAATCATAGAACGCGTCGATAAAGTCATCGAGGCCACAGGTTCCCCAGTGGTCTTCAATCTCTCTGCTGGCCAGCTCCCCGGCGAATACAGTCAACGTCTCGTACATGCCATCTCCTGCCTCTTGACTGATATATCTGCTGGTAAACCGTACAGTGCGGATACTATCGACAAGCACGGGAAGGTGGGTAAACCACCAGGGGACATTTGGGCTGATTTGGGGCGAGGGCGCCTATCAGAGCATACCAGCAATATCATCCAGCTGACGAGCGACTTGGGCGAATTCAACCCCCAAATCTAGGGTCCGCAGATGATATCTCAAACCAGCAACTGACCAGCTAGACTCCTCTACTTCTTCGAGGGTCTTTGCGTAGAGAAGCATCCCCTCTACGTGTTTGTTGCTTGCGTAGGCCTCTTCGCTTACGTACATATGTATCTGGTTTACGTTTGCGGCCGAAAGTGCTTCATGTTCATAATGGCATTGAAGGATTCGTCCGTAGCACTTGCAATCGATAATGAGCGTGCTATCGCCCTTTTCAAGGGTCACATCGGTTTTCAACGTCGGCAGGAATGGGGACCGTTCTTCGCTTTTGGGCGGTTCGATAATCTTTGCACTGGCGTTAAGCTCGGGGTGGTGACGCCGGAAGTATTCGAGAACAAATCTCTCGTACAGCGCGCTAAGTGCCCGGTCACTTAGGAAAGAGCGACCAGTCACACCGTCAGTGTCTTCGTTGGGTATCAGTCCTTCTGCCACCATGCGACAGACGGCCATAAGCATTTGATATCCGCCATTGTTGCGATGATAGGCAAGACGCTTCCATTCTACTTGTGCAAGATTTGCCGCATTCATATCCCTCATCTTGAGCAAGCAACGCTTGAGCTCACGCTGCCTGTCGCTTGATATGTCCGTGCAGCCGATAAGTCTCATTGCCACGGCTTTTAGTATTTGGTTCTTGAGGGTGTTCTGGCTAAGCTCGTCATGTTGGCAATGTGCCTTGCATGTGCCGGAAGAGGCGAGTTTCATAGTCTCGCGCACATCAATGCGCCCCTGGATGCTCGAGAGGTCTTCGTCCAGCTCTCTGTAATCCTTTTCGAGCCCGCGTTTGAACTGCAGGGACAGGCCCAGACAGAGGATGGCAGCAAGCAAATCATTTGCGCTTTCGAATTTTTCTGAGGCGAGCTTTGCATATTCGCCGACGCTGAGGGCACGGTAGGCGTATGCCATCATGTAATAAATGTTGCGGATGACGACGCTGTCCTCGGCGCGGTTGCTCATGCGATTGCTTCCTGCAGTTTCTTGATTTCTTTTTCGGCCCTGTCGCTGTCATCGAACCAGTATTCGCGTATGAGCGGCTCAATCTCGTAGCGCAGCACCGATGCGGCAGTGGCGTCGGGGTTGCAGAAGTAGCTGTGGCCGATGCGAAAACCGCTCCCGAGGGCAGGATCAGATGAGATTGCGTTGTTCAGGCATTCGACTGCGGATACCAGGCTAAGCATTCCGCTATTGTCTTTGAGCGACTCCTTAAAGGCGGGGTGCGACAGCGCCGGCTCCATCTCAAAGAACGCAAAGCGGCGGCGAAGTGCATAGTCGATAAGCGCGAGACCCCTATCGGCGGTGTTCATCATACCAATGATGTAGAGGTTCTTCGGAACGCTAAATTCGCGCGAGCCGACGGAGAGCCGCAAGGATTCGTTGCGATGATCGGCTTCGATGAGCATGAGTAGTTCACCGAATACCTTTGAGACGTTTGCACGGTTAATTTCGTCGATGACAAGGAAGTAGTCACGGCCTGGGTTGCGTGTTGCTTTAGCGGCGAACGTTACGAAAAGCCCTTCGGCTATTTCGAATCCACCGTTGCCGTCTGGCCTGTACCCGATGACGAAGTCATCGTACGAGCTAGATTGATGGAACTGGGTGAATGCGATGCGGTCGTTATCCTTCTCGCCCATCATGCACCATGCCAGGCGTTTGGCGGTGAAGGTCTTGCCGGTGCCGGGCGCTCCTTGCAGAATGAGATTCATTTTGCGCCGCAGGAGTTCTTTCATATCGGCAAGTGATTCTTTGTCGATAAAGACCTCCCTGAGAAAGTCTGAGTCGCCGTACTGGCAAGGCGTGTCCGTCTTTATCGTGTTGTCACCACCGTCTCGTGTTTTGGGCGGTTCGTTATAAGTGGTTTCGAGGAACTTCTTATAATTGCCGAGTGAGGCAGAGAGGAGATTGTGGCTATCTTTATTTGCTTTTGTTGGCAGCGTGGTTTCGTATGCCTTTTCAATCAGCCCGACATCGTTAATAAGGAAGGCATTGTCAATATCAAGACCAATGTGATGCATGAGATTGGCTACTTGTTTTCCGGACAATGTTGCAGCTACATTTTTCCTATAGTCCTCACACATGTCTTGTTTACCGAGCCATTCTACAAACTGCTTCTTCTGTTGTTCGGCGGCAGAATGGTCGCAGTCCTTGGGAGAGGTGGTTTCTGACATGGTCGGTCCTTCCGCGTGAAGCAATGGATTCCCTGCTGTTTGCGCCCGAGTATACGCGTTGGATCTTGGCGTATTGCGTATGAAAAAGGGTTTCTGCTGCGGTTGACCACTCGCCGTTGCCTGGCCGACTGTCAAATCCGGGGGCCTGCATCCTCTGCTTGCGGAAGGAGGGGGCGCAGGCCGTCTCCGGTCCGCGCCCCCTCGCGTCCCCCGCTTCTCGCTACCCCGCAATCCCCAGCGTCTCCACGCAGCGGGCGAGTTCGGCGCGGATGGCGATGTGTTGGGGGCAGGCTCGCTCGCAGGCACCGCAGCCCACACACTCGCAGGCGCGTTTGTGGCCGTGCTTGCCCACGAGCCAGCCCTCCTGGCCCAGCGCCGCGTCCTTGTCGCCGTAGATCGTGAGGTAGTTCATGCCCGTGAACGTACCCGAGACGCCGATGTCCATGGGGCACATCTTGGCGCAATAGTTGCAGGTAGTGCAGGGGATAAGCGGAATCTCGGCCAGCTTTTGGCGGGAGGCATCGAGTACGGCGCGCCCCTCGGCACCCAGGCCCTCAAAGTCTACCATGGCAGCGATGTTGTCGCGCATCTGCTCGAGGTTGCTCATGCCCGAAAGCACGGTGATAACGCCGGGCAGGTTGGCGGCGAAACGGATGGCCCACGCCGCGGGGGAGAGCTGCGGCTTTGCCTGCTCAAACACCTCGAGCACGGACGCGGGCGGATTGGCGAGCAGGCCTCCCTTGACCGGCTCCATCACGACGACGGGCTTGCCATGGGCACATGCCACCTCGTAGCATCGGCGCGACTGCACGGCGGCGAAGTCCCAGTCGGCGTAGTTTATCTGCAGCTGCACGAACTCCATCTCGGGGTGGGCGCGCAGGATCTCGTCGAGCTCCTCGGGCGTGGAGTGAAACGAGAATCCCACGTGACGGATGAACCCCTCGGCCTTCTTGCGCTGAACGAACTCCCACTGGCCAAAGTCGTCGAAGAAGTGCGTGCGGGTTTCGCCCAGGTTGTGCAGCAGGTAGAAGTCGAAGTGGCCGGCGCCAGTACGGGCGAGCGACTCGTCGAAGCGCGCCTCGGCCTCCTCCTTGCTGGCGCAGTTGACCCACGCTGCGCTCTTGGTGGCAAGCTGGTAGCTCTCGCGCGGGTGGCGCTCCACAAGGGCCTGGCGGATGGCCTCTTCGCTGCCCTCGTAGGCCCAGGCGGTGTCGAAGTAGGTGAAACCGGCGGCAAGGAACTCGTCGACCATCTGCTTGGTCTGCTCGATGTCGATGCCGCCCTTCTCGCCTTCTACTTGGGGCTGCAGCTGCGGCAGGCGCATAAGGCCAAAGCCGAGCTTTTTGATGCCCGCGCCGAGCTGGGGCTCGTGTGCATTGGTGGTCATTGTCGCTCTCTCCCGTTTCCCATGGGCCTGCCCTTGGCGGGCCGCGTGCATGGCAAGAGGATAGCGCGGGCCGCGAGCCTAAACCAGGCAGGTGAGTCGCGGTAAACTGAAACAGCAGGCCAGATGGGTGATAGGGGCTTGCATATGGGTCTGTCGAGGGCGTAATGTAGCCATGACTTGCCCGCAAGGGGGCGTTTGGCAAGGGGACGCTTGAGATGAATGGGGGAGCCGTCGTGAAGACCCTCGGATTTGCTTATTGCGAAAAGAGTTGCGCGTGCACGTGGCGCTCTGCTCGGGGCCTGCTCGCGCTTTTCTTCGCGGTGCTGTGCGCCGCGGCGTGCATGAGTTGCGGTATGGCGGGCGCCGCCGAGGTCCAGGCGCAAGACAGCCAGAGCAGCGATGAGCTTACCAGCCTTGTCTTGGGCAACTTCGTGCTGCGCATTTCTTCGGATGCGACGTTTGAGAGGCTGGGTTCAAGCGACGTCGATGCCGAGCTGCAAAAATCAAACGTTTTTGATGAGGCGGTCGATCGGGGCGCCCTGTGTCGCATCGATGCGGCCGATGGAACGACCGTATATGCGTATGCGTGCCGGGCGCTCATGGACACCGGCGATGTGGATTGGGCAAACCGGACAACGGACGAGGTCGTGCTGCAGGAGCGCGGCGAGTGGTTTGCCGGCCAGCTCTTGTACAGCGATGCCCTGTTGACGACCGCAGTGCACTATGTCGGTTGTTTGCATTACGATGTGGAGGAGCAACCGCTGACGTTCTTCTGCTTTAGCAGCTATGTGCTGCGGGCGGGTTGTGCCGTGGGGTTTGTTCCCCTTCCCTCTGGCTATGTCTCCGTAATTGCCTTTGTGTTCGATCTTTCCCAGAGCGCAGGCGCCGTGTTGCTTGTGGACAGCGTGGTTCCCCTGTTGGAAGTGGGCAATGGGTTTACAACGGCAGAAATCATTAAGGCTGTTTTTGAAGAAGACTACGAGGCGAGCGGGGATGCGCTTGCGTTGTATGGCATAACGTATGGTGACGAGGAGACCGGCCCTTATAAGGACGGCTATTACGAAAGCTCCATGCGTAGTTGGACGGGCTACTCCCCCATGGCGCGCATCCAGGTGACCGACGGCAAGGTCGTCGCTGTCGAGGTTGCTGGTAACCTTGCATACCTTGGTTTTGGCACGGCCGCTTTGGAGCAGCTCCCTTCAGCCATTGTGGCTGCCAATGGCATTGAGGGAGTCGATGCTGTTTCCGGTGCGACCCTGACGAGCGAGTTTATTCTTAGCGCCACGCAGGATTGCCTGGTGCAGGCCACAGCGTGCCCGTTTGACACGGTGGCGCGCAAAGGGGTCTTGCCGCAGGCTGAAGTTGACTTCGGGACATGCTACCGTTGCCATGACGACAATCTCGAAAAGGCAAATCATGCCCCCAGCAGGTGGCAGTCTACCGAGGATCAGGTCATCGACCCCCATGACATACCTGCAATTTATGTTCACGATAGCTTGAACATCACTTGCGACGATTGCCATGCTGTGGGCGAGGCTCCCGTCATGATGTGCGCCCAGTGCC
>USJP01000129.1 GCA_900555105.1 uncultured Coriobacteriaceae bacterium
GAGAACCCCGTTTTCGCGGCGGTATCGAGCCAAAAAGTCTCGCTAGAAAACTACCTGTGCTCGTTGCTTAGCAGCTGGTGGTCTCGCGGTTGTACTTGTAGCCCTTCTTCTTGCCGCAGACGCCCTGAGCCTTGCAGCCGAGGATGAGCTTCTCGGTGATGGCGTTGAGCTGGGCAATCTCCTCGGCGTTCAGGCAGGAGACAATCTCCTCGGCCGTGCGGTCGTTGGCGGCGACGCGCTTCTCGGCGAGCTGACGACCCAGGTCGGTAAGCTTCACGGAGTAGCCGTGCTCCTCATCGTTCTCAAAAGTAACGTAACCGTTGCGCACGGCCTTCTTCACAACGCCCTTGAGCTCGCAGCGGTCGCAGCCCATGATCCAGATAAGGTCGTCACGGGTCAGGGTGCCATCGTTGTTGCGCAGGGCGTTGAGCAGCAGGCCCTGGCCGCGCTTGAAGCTCTTGGGGCCGTTCTTACGGAAAGCAAGCTGCACGAGCTTGTTGGCCTTCTTCATCTGTGCAAGAGTCTTGGATGCATCGTTCATGGTAAAGCTCCTTATATCTACCAACCGTCTCAATGACATATAAATGTCACTATATGATTGGCTGGGGAAAAGTCTGTTTAGACATGATGCAGGCTGACATGATTCACAATGAAAGCCAAATGATGGGGAAGACGAGGAGCCGAAGCCATTCAGTCGTCTGCTTGAAGCAATACCCAACAAAAGGAAGCGCGAGGCCCTGGGCGGTCCTCCAAACCCACCGCACATTGTGCGGGCAAGAAAGGCCATTCAGGAGGGCTATATGCGTGAAATGGCCATACGTTTGCGTTTTACATCCCCAGTGTCTTCAAACCACTTCAGGCTCAAGTCATCTAGCTGCACAAATGAAAAGGATGGTGTTTTTCATTTGTGCCTGGCGCTCGTTAAAACGCAAACGTATGGCGTTTTTATAGGACGTGTCTCTAGCGCGATGCCTCTTCGGCTTCTCGGCGGGTAAGTTCGCGCCAAATTTCAGCCTCTTCCTTGGGGGAGATCCCCAAGCTGCGCAATTGCGAAGAAAGCGCCCGGCGAACAGCAAGTGCCTCGACATGGCGAGCCTCAAGCAGGGTGATAGCCTCAAGAACAGACGCTGCTTCATCGGCTTGCAGAGCATCTTTCTGCCCAGCAGTCTCCTGCAAGCCAGAGAGTTTGGCATCAATGAGGGCAAGTTCTTCCTTGGCCTCATGGCAGTCAATGACCAGGCCAAGCACGTCCTGCTCACGCAAATAGCGCGTACGATTTGCGAGCTCGTTTGCCTGCCAGCGAGCGCGGGTTTCCTCACGGGGTCGTGTATCGTAGTCTGGGCGCAGGTCACGATTGGTGGCGTAGGCGCCGCTCGTGAATGAACCCATATAATGACGCTCGGAGCTGAGCGCGGCGATGCCGTGAGCCATGCTTCCTCAACTTTCTCAGTATGCCGCGCGTGCGACCGATTACCGTGACTGCATGGAATCATACCGTATGGCAAGCAGAGAGGTTCTGCCTCTCACCGACGGATAGCTTTGCACATGCATAGAGACGCGTTCTTTTCGCCGATGTACAATTCTTTCAGTTCGTGCGAAACCACGACGGGGGATGGCGTAACGGGGGAAACGTGGACATCCATGATTTGCAAGCCTTTAAGACTGTGTACGAGCACCAATCTCTCGCTGAAGCTGCCAGGGCAAATTATGTGACGCGCCAAGCTCTCAGCAAAACGATTTTGCACCTTGAGGCAGAGCTCGGCTCGCTCTTTATCAGAAAGGCTCGTGGCGTCGTTCCCACCTCGCTTGCAAAAGCCGTGTACCCACATGCGTGTCAGGCACTGTCTGAATTTGACGATGTACGTGACATATCTACCCGATTTGCCAGTGGCCAGGCTGGTTCAATCTGTCTTGCCGTCGAGGCCAACGCCGCGCTCACCCTTCCGGTACGGCTTTTCGAGGACTACATGGCTGCAAGACCGGAAGTCCACCTGTCAACAGAGATATTGCCCCCAAACGCGGTGCGTGAGGCGCTGGTCTCAGGCAGGGCAGACGCTATTCTGGCTGGTCCGCCCAGCATGCTTGACCATGATTCAGAAAAGCCTTCCGCACCCAACCCGTCTTCGAAGTCCGCATCTGACAATGGCTTGGTCTTCGAGTCAATCTTTGTGGGTGGCTTTGTGGTTGTATTCAGCCACAGTGCGTTTTCCCCTGAAGAGCTCAGTACTTTTCCGCCAAATGAGACGAACGAGTCGTCACACCTTGTGCTTCCCTTGTCGGCTTTGTCTGGCAAGCGCATTTTCGGTATTGACCCATCGAACTCAGTGGAGTGCAAGCTCGCCCCCTTCCTCCAAGCGCATGTGCCCACTGCACGCCTCACCTTCGGCAACTCCGACACCGCCCTTACCACAAGTTTGATGCGCTCCGGCCAAGGCGGGGTTCTTGTTGAGGCACGGGGTGCCCAAACCGATTTCGGCACCTGCTCGTATGTCCATGTACCTCTTGTAGGTGATGACGCACCGTCTTGGGAGGTGGGAGTCTCATTCCATACAGACTCGCCCTCTGCTGCCGTGGCCTGTGATTTCGCCAGATTTGCTCGAGAGAAAATGACGCTTGATTAAGGCGCAACTATTTTGTTGCGCCCGTAGCCATAAACGCTGCTTTTCCTTCTTTTCTTGGCATGGTTTGATATGTCTTGTACATGCGAGCAAAGGGACTCGCATGCGCCGGGTTTAAGGCGGAGAATTTGTTGGACACCCGGCAAAAGACATAGGGAGAGGGGAGCGCACCATGGGCATGCAAACAAGCGTTTCGAGGCGTGGGTTTGTTGCGGGCGCAGCGGTTAGCGCGGCAGGGTTGGGCATTGCACCGAGTATTGCCCCCGCTTACGCACAGGATGAGCCTGCAGGCCAGAGTGATACCACCCAGGTTCTCAACGAGCAGGACTACTCCTACACCACCAACTCCATCACTGACTTCACCAAGACACAGCTGTTCTCAGACTGGAAACTCGGTCCCATCGAACTTCATCATCGTATGGTGAAGTCGGCCGCTTTCCAGCTTGCCTTCTTTAACGCCAATCCCGACGAGTACTTTGCCTATTACGAGCGCATGGCCAAGGGCGGCGTCGAGATGATTTGGATTGAGGACTTCGCCAACTTCTGGGACATGACGGCAAGCCCCCTCAAGCAGGACTACGATGCATACGATGTGAAGGGGCTCGTCGCGGCGCTCCATGCCGACGGCGCATACGTGGGCTATCAGTTTGACACCATGGGCGCACCCATCGGCCCGCTTGACTACACCGAGCCCTTCATCGGCAACTATTCTACCGAGGAGATTCAATCTTGGCAGCAGGTGGTCGTCGACCTTGCAAAGCGTTTGCAGGCCGACGGTTTCGATGCCATTGAGCTCAACATGGCCGCCAACAACATGGGCCAGTCGTTCCTGTCGCGAACCCGCAACAACCGCGACGACGAGTACGGTCCCCAGAGCCTGGAGAACCGCACTCGTTGGGCTGTCGAGACCATCCATGCCATTAAGGAGGCATGCGGACCCGACTTCGTGGTGCAGGCACTCATCAACGCCATTGAGAGCAACGACAAGGACCTGGGCAACGACGGCGAGTTCACTTCAATCGAGGAGTCCAAGGCCATCGCCAAGATCCTGGAAGAAGCCGGCGCCGACTCGCTTCACGTGCGCATCGGGCCTGCCTTCACCCACATTGCCCAGTTCGCCGGCGACCTGTACTTCTGCGCAAACGGCTTGGAAGGCATGAACTCCCACAGCGGACGCTATGATTTCAGCAAGCACTGGCAGGGACTTCTGCGCGGCAACCATTCAGGCTGCGGCCTTGGCATCGACATGGCAGCCGAGATCAAGAGCGCCGTCTCCATCCCCGTGGGCGCCGCCACATACATGGATCCCGCCCAGGCGCCCGACTACTTTGAGCAGGCTCTTGAGGAGGGCAAGCTCGACTTCTTCGTAATGAACCGTCCCTTGTGCGTTGATCCCGAGTACGTGAACAAGCTTCGCGAGGGTCGAATTGACGAGATTGCTCCGTGCACGCGCTGCCTGCACTGCTTCTACGACGTTGACCATAAGGGCACCGTACCCTTTGAACACTGCCGCGTGAACGCCGCCAACTGGCACGCCTACGGAGCCGTCATGCCCGAGGGCTTTGACCCCGCACCCGCCGAAACTCCCGAGAAAGTCATGGTCATCGGTGGCGGCCCCGCCGGCATGGAGGCGGCCCGCGTTGCTGCCCAGCGCGGTCACGCGGTCACGCTGTACGAAAAGGCCGACAGTCTCGGTGGCACGCTGCCCGTGGCCGAGGCCATCAAGGGCCCGCACGAGAACCTGGGGCGTCTGACCACCTACCTGGCTCGTGAGCTCGATGTCACGGGCGTAGAGGTAGTCACCGGCACCGAGATGACCGTCGATGATGTAGTTGCCGCTGCACCCGACTACGTGGTTGTAGCAACCGGTGCCATTGAGCCCATGGCAACCTGGATGCCCACCGCCGGCACCATGGGCGCCACGCTCGAGACCGTGCCCGGCCTTGAATGCGGCCCCGAGGTCGTGGTACTCGGCAGCAGCGCACGAGCAGTTGACACTGCTATTTACCTGGAGAAGAAGGGCAAGCACGTAACCATCGTGACTCCCGATCCCATGGAGCTGTTCGAAAAGGGTCATTCGGGCAACGTGCAGCAGTTCATCCGCAATGCGTTTACCGCAAACGGCGGAACCATCTATGCCAATGCGACTCTCGTTGAGGTGGGAGATGGCTTTGTGACCATCACACGCAACGATGCCGGCGTAGAAGCAACCATGAAGGCTGACGCCGTTGTCGATCTCAGCGACATGCTGCCCAATACCGAACTGGTTGACGCCATCACGGCGGCAGGCATCGACTGTGTTGCTGTGGGCGACTGTGCCGAACCGTGGAACATCGCAGAGGCCATCTCCACAGCCAACCTGGCGGCTCGAGCCATTTAAAACGGATTGGGAGCATCGCCAAGGCAAACCCAAAGGAGCCTTCAAGCCCATTGAGTTCGGCGGTATGAAATTTCACTCTGGGTGATTATGGCCCATGCAAGACAAAACATCATGAAAGCCAAAGGGGCGCGGAGTCTGCAAGGCACAGGCTCCGCGCCCCTTATTCTTGACAGCCGTGCCTCACAGACAAAGCCTATAGTTGACATTAAATGTACGATCAATCAATCGATTAGCTTTGCAAGTAAAACATTATAGTTTAGATATAGTGTTGAAAATGAGCAGGCCTTGAGGTTTCTTATGTCCCTCGCAGTAGCCTTAGCTGCACAGCAGCACTTCTTCTGATTTTTGCGTTTTACCAGGTAGAGCGTGATTCGATAGATAACCTTAAAGGTAAGAGTTAGATTTATGAGTATAGAGCATGCGCAAAGGCAAAGTGTCATAACTCTTAAGTACAACTATAGAGAGCCTAAATCCTATTTGTATTATCTAACAGTAAGGTTTTAGATGAGATATATGTTTGCAACATGAACTTCAATGCGCCTCTTTTCGCCCAAACCACTCCAAACGGTCTGTCAACAATGAACCAATAACCAACCGTCACGACACTCCACACGGCTCGCATGACGTACCATTGTCACAGCGAGGCAGATATGGAGATCGACGGAGGTGAAACCGTGAAAAAGAGTTGGGATCACCGG
>USJP01000130.1 GCA_900555105.1 uncultured Coriobacteriaceae bacterium
AGGCGGATGCTGCGGCGATGCCTGCAGTGGCCGTTGCAGCGCTGGTCAGGAAGGCGCGACGCGAAACGGTCTTGCTCATGAGAACATCCTTTCTTCGGGACGGCTCGTTGCGGCAGTGCGGCTGGCCCCTTGCCAGCCTTCTCCTGTCGCTTGGGCAAAACCTTAGGCATCGCGTGGTGTAAACTGAATCAGACAAAACGTTGAGATGGCGTTTAGAGAGCGTTTAGACTGTCAAACTTCCAGCTCAGCAGCCTTGTCAAGAGTAGCTTTGTCATAGGGGGCGTATCGGGTGATCACGAGGAACAAAACGACAATGGGTCGCATGGGTTGGGTCGACGTCGTTTCGGTGGCGGGTTTTGCCTGCCTGCTCGCGACGCTGCTCCTCTATTCGGCGGCGGCAATGCCCTTTCAACGTTTTATGAACCTGCCTGATTTCGTTGGCATTCTGGGATATGCCCTTCGCTCGGGGGTTCTTGCTGGCGTTGCAGGGGCGCTTGTGGTGGGTCTGGGACTTGGCGGGGTTTTGAGCCATATGGTCGTGCGTGTGTTCTTTATGCTTGCGTTTGTGGTGGGCAACGCGTCTTTTTGCGCGATGGCCCTGGGCGGCGCGTGGCCCGAGTGGACATTTTTGCCGGTGGGCATCTGCGTTGGTGCTGGATGCCTGGGGGAGCTGCTCGCTTGGGGGCGCATCCTGGCTCGCTATAACCTGCGTCAGGCCACCGGTGTCGTCGCGGCTTCTGCTGTGCTCGCGGCGCTTGTGGGTTGGACCCAGCTTCATGTGGGTGAGGCAGCCGCCGTGGCGCTGTTCGTGCTCTGTACGCTTGCCTGCGCGGCTCTGCCGTTTGTCTTTGCGCCGTTTGGCGATGCATGGGCGAAGTCGGGCGCACCTACCGTCGAGACAGGGGCGTATGGAAAAAAGGCGCGGGACAGGCATAACGACCAGGCCCAAGGGATGCATGGCGGCCAGACCGATGGCGTGCATGACGACCAGGCCCGGGACGTGTATGACGACCAGGTCCAGAACGCCCTTGCCTCCAAACTCCCGACGTCTGAGCGGGTCCGTGGCGCATCTGCCGTTCCAGGTCGCCTGCGTAGTTTTCTAGAGATGACCTTCGTCCCCGGGGTGGGGCTTGCTCTATTCGCCATGCTCATGGCGGTGCGCGGGGAACTTTTCTTCGAGAATTACTCCGAGTACGTCGTCATCCAGGTGGTTGTTGCCCTGCTGCTGCTCGCCTGCATGTTGCTTCCGCCGTCTACCCCGCTTTTGAGGGCGGTGTATCGCGGTCTTATTCCCGTGCTTTCGGTTGCGATGCTTGTGTTCAACTACTTCAGCGAGTCGCTTTTGGGTGGGTCACCGTTTGAACTCACCTTTGTGCTCGTGCTGTACACGGTGGCGGCGCTTCTGACGCTGTCGACCTTGGTGGGCATGGCCCATGCCGCCGAATACCCCAGCGACCTCGTGGTATGCGTGGGCGTCGCGCTCTTTTGCCTTGTGACCGTCTTCACCCAGGTCGCGTGTGCCAACATCGGTGCCAATCCAGCCCAGGTGCGCACGCTTATCGTGGTGACGAGCGGCTTGTATGCCGCCGGGATGGTGGTATACGCCCTGTGGCGTGGCCTGCGGGCCGACCATGAGGCGTTCGTGGGTGCGGGAGACCTCGGGTATGGTCGAGGCGCGGGCCCCGCCGCCTTCAGGACGGCGTCTACCTTGGAGGATGCCCCTGCCCCCGATGCGAGCGACGTCTTGCTCGGTGAGGCGAGTCTTGAAGCTCGCTGTGACGAGCTTGCCCGCACCTACGGCCTCACCGCTCGCGAGCGCGAGGTCCTGAGTTTTCTCGCTCATGGCCACAACGGCGTGTACATCGGCGAAGAGCTGGTCATTTCGCCCAACACGGTGCGCACGCACATCCACAACATCTATCGCAAGCTCGACGTTACATCACGCGAAGATATCCTGCGCATCGTGCGCGAGTAGGAATGACGCAAAGGGCGGCACCTCCGTTCTTGGAGATGCCGCCCTTTTGAGGCGCTATCGCACTCATGTGTGGTGAAACCCATGCCATATAACTGGTAGTCAGACCATGCACGCGTGGGACGGCGCTCTGCCCACGCGTGCATCCCAGTAAAGACGGGGGGTCGGACCAGGCGCACGCGGTTCTATATGGCCGAGCTACTCCTCGACCTCGAACACGACGCTCGAAGCCAGGGGAGAGACGGTCCCGTCCTCCGTGACCGCGCGCACGTCGAGCTTGAAGATGCCGGCCTGCTCGGTGACGTAGTCGAAGCTCCAGTAGACCCAGCTGTCGGTGCTGGAGGACGTCGTGTCGAACGAGGTCCAGGTCTCGCCGTTGTCGAGCGAGAACTCCACGGCGACGACCTGGGTTCCGCAGTCGTCGGCGTAGCCCTCGAACGTCACCATGTCGCCGACCTTGAAGGTGTCCTGGATGGTGTTCATGACGCTCACCTTGGCGCGGTGGTTGGCGTCGGGGCCCTCGACCTCGGGAACCTCGTCGCTCACCGAGAGCTCGATGTCGGTGACCGCGCGGGTGAAGTACTTGGCGACCGTGTCGGGGATCCAGACCTGCAGGCGCTCGCCGTCGGTGAACGGCTGGCCGCCCACCTTGTACACCAGCATGGCGCCCTTCTCGAGGACGTAGGACAGGGGCATGGGCAGGCCGTAGCCCTCGTTGTCCTTGAAGGTGATGGTGTTGACGTCGGGGTTGATGTCGGCCATCGAGAGGATGTCGGCGACCTTGACGCCCTCGACCTGCACCATGGCGAGCGCGGGGCTCATGCCGCAGGTGCAGCGCATCTCCTGCATCTCGGATTCCATCTGCTCGATCTGGTCGAGTCCGACGGTGTAAACCTTCTGCACCTCTCCACCGATGTTGAGGTAGTAGCTCTCGCGCGACACCTGGTCGAAGGCGAAGCCCGGCTTGGCGCACGCCGTGGTAGTGGCGGTGCCGAAGAGGTTGAAGACGTCGTCGCCCGGGGTCAGGGCGTCCTGGCAGAACGAGAACTCGCCGGCAACGTTGGGAATCCTGTCGTACTCGATCGCCTCGCGCTCAATCACCTGTACGGAGGAGGCGTCGACGTCGGCCAGTGCGGCGAGCGGGGCTGCGACGCCCGTACCCGCGAGCGCGAGGCCCGCGCCCATCATGCCCAGAACTTTGAATCCAGCAGAGCGCTTCATCTTAACCCTCCACGTTGCTCTTCGCGGTGACCATTACCTTCTGGGGCTCCTCGCTCACCAGGCCGCTCTCGGTGGTGCCGCGCACCATCAGCACGTAGCTGCCGTCGGACTCGGGCGTCCAGGTGAAGTGCCAGTAGACCCACTTCCTCGGGTCGGTCTGGCCCAGGTCGAAGGCGGTCCAGGTCTTGCCGTTGTCCATCGAGAACTCGAGCATGGTGACGGCCTCGTCAAAGGCGTCGGCGTAACCCTCGAACGTGTAGGGAACGCCGGTCTCGATGATCTTGCCCTCGGGGACCTTGAGGATCGAGGCGTTGGGCTTGTTCATGTAGGGGCCGGTGCCGTAGGTGTTGAAACCGTTCATCATCCAGCCCGACCAGTTCTTGTCCTCGTCGGTGAGGGTGTAACCCACGCACTGCTTCACGTTGCCCTGGGCGTCGTTGGCCTCGGTCCAGTTCACGCAGGGGCTGCCGGCGCTGATGCTCAGCGGTTTGCCGCCGATCTCGTACACCAGGTAGACGTCGTCGAACTTCCACTCGGGCACGCCGCGGTTGCTGTGGGACATCACGCCGTTGGTATGGAACTCGCGACGGTCGAACAGGACGCCCGTGATGTCCTTGCTCGGGCCGCCGGCGCGCTCGATGAGCCAGTTCAGCGGGATGCCGGTGATCTCGACGTTGGAGATGCCGCCGCCACCGGGCATGTTGTCGACGCACACGATCTTTGAGGCCTTGGTCACGACGGCGCCGTCGTCCTCGGCCTCGGCGATGAGGTCGCCGAGCTTGGCGGTGTAAGGCTCGTTGACGAGGCCGTCCATGGTGATTTCCCAGTTGTAGACGGCTTCCTCATCAAACTCGGCGTCAAGGCCGTTCTTGCCCAGGATGTGGAACATGTGGTCGTAGTCGGTGTGGATCCAGTCGTAGGTGAACATGTCCTCGGGGGCAACCACGTTGTCCTGCTCGAACTCGAACTCGCCCTGGACATCGGAGACCTTGACGACGCCGTCGAGGTGGCTGTACTTGACCAGGTCCCACAGCTCGACGCCGTTGCCGTTCTCGGTCATGTTGTGGCAGCTCAGGCACCTGCCGCCCATGGCCTCGAACATGTCGCCGTTGCGCGTGCCGTAGTGGACGGCATGCAGCAGGGTGCCGAACTCGTAATCGTCGTCGTCGCTGTGGCACAGCATGCACTGGTCGACGGTGATCCAGGTGCCCAGGGCCTCGTTCTGGACGGTGAGGTGGGAGTATTCCATGTTTGCCAGCGTGTCGCCCAGGTCGACGTGGCAGGCGCCGCAGCCGCGATGGTCTGCGTCAAGATAGTAGTTGTTATACGAGATGCCGCCGCTATACGGGCGGTTCCAGTGATAGCACTGGTACTCGGTGGGCGTGCGCTGAACCTGGGTGCCGTCCTTCAGCGTGCGGATCTCGGGCGCATACTCAGCGTTGATCTCGTCCTGGCGGGCGTTGATCTGGGCCAGGCGATCGAGGCCCTCATTGTAGGCGTCCGTGGACTCGATGCTGGAATACAGCACGTCGTCGGAGCCGCCGCCCATCTCGGTGTGGCCCACCTGGGATTCAGCAGCGATCGCGCCGCCGGCAGCGAGCAATGATCCCGCGAGCAGCAGGGTCGCCAGATGCCTCTTTCGCATGTCGTTCCCCTTTCATGTCCCCTTTTACTCCCCGTGCAAACGAATGCCTACGTGGGCGGAATTTTGCTCACGCGGCAACATCAGAGCGCATACGACCTGGTCAGCCGCATGAAAGCCTGCATTCACGGGAAATTATTTATTGTTCGCAAATCACCTTTGGGGCCCCTTCAGGTAATGAGAGCGTACTCTTTCGTAGGGGTGAATTCAATAATCGGGCAAGGGGCACGGGGCTGCAATAACAAACTGGAATGACGAAAAGAGATGGGCGCAACGTGTCATTGCGGCTGGGCTTGGTGGCAGAAAATAGCCCCGTAACTTGCCTTGCCGTCAGGAGATGCGTGCTCGACCTCTGTCATCCATGGCTGATTCTCAAAAAAGGCGGGTGCCCCATGTGGGACGCCCGCCTTTCGGTGAACCGTGTCTGCCTGACCTGCGCTTTGCGCGCGATTTGCCGGGCGCGTCCTCGCGTGCCTATTTGTGGTAGTAGCTGGTGCGCTCGTACTTGGCCTCGCAGCTTACGTTGATGCCAAGGGTACGGTAGAGCTTCTCGTCGGCGGAAGAGATGATGACCGAGAAGAACGCGTCGCAGCCGCGCAGCTGCTCGGCCGCCTCGATGGCGCGGGCGGCGAGCGGTTCGGTGGCGGAGCTCAGCGAGAGGGCAATGAGCATCTCGTCGGGGTGCAGGCGGGGGTTCTTGCTGTGCAGCAGCTCGGTCTTGAGATGGCAGATGGGGTCGATTGCCTCGTTGCTGATGATGTAGGT
>USJP01000131.1 GCA_900555105.1 uncultured Coriobacteriaceae bacterium
CCCGCCAAGAGCTGCTCGTTTCCATCTACAACCAGCAAGAACAACAAAAACAATAACCCAACCATACGCACGTATGGGTGACTCATCCCCCCAGTTCAACCTAGGATTGCAGCATCGCAACCACATGAGGAGCTGATGAGGATGAGCCAGTTGAAAAACGACGAGATCGAGTGCGAAGATCCGGATTGCGGCGCACAGGCAGCATGGCAGCCCGGCCCAACGCTGCAGGAATCGATTGCCGAAGCCGCAGGGCACCGCGATGCAGGCGGCCCTAAGGCGTTAGAAAAGCTGATGGAGCGCATGGCCACCCGACGCAACTCTCTGCTGGGCATCTTGGACTTCTGCCGCGAGCCCCATGCGGTCGCCGAGGTCGACGAGCACGTCGCCAAGCTGCAGTCGCACAATGCAAGCGTTTACGACGGAGCCGCGCTTTGCGCCATGCTGCAGCAGGCGGGAGCACTCAAGATCGAGGCCAACGCCGACAAGGAGGGCGAAAACGACGATTTCCAGATCGAGGTTGTCGATGGAGTCGAGTACCTGCGCCCGGCCAAGCCCGCCCAGAAGCTCTGGCAGACAACTGAGATTGGCCTGGCATACCTCGACAGTTTCGACTCGAAGGCAGACCTCGCCCGTCTGCTGGCAGACGACACTGCGTATATGGGCATCTACCTGCGCGTGCTCGACATGTGTGCCGACAATGGCGGCACTACGACAGCCGCGCTTTCAGCCGCCATCGACAAGGACCCCTTGGTGCAGTCGCCGCGCTTCTTTGCCCAGCATTTCACCGAGCGACTTGAGAAGGCCGGCGCAGTGGAATGGGACGGTGTTTGGAAAATCACCGACTTGGGGCGCTCCTACCTTAAGGACGCATCGCACTAACCCCCTCGAGAAGCCACTGAGGCGAACAGGGCCACATGCATTCGAAAGTCGGCGCCGCAACCGTCGCGACGCCGGCGCACAACAAGACAAGGACGACACCATGGACCGCGAGAAATGCACCAAGAACCGCGTTATCAACCCCAATTTCGACGTCACCCCCAAGCCTGAGGCAGTGGCCCAGCTTACGCCCACCCCTGAGCTCATCGCCTCACTCGCCGCAGCAGAAAAGGCACCCCATGCGGAAAGGACGCTGAGTGACATCGACCTGGAGAAGATGGAAGCAGAGGAACTTGAAGAGCTCGCGGCGGCATGCAAGTCGCGCGCAAACATGTATGCGCTGCTGAGCCGCGTTTATCGCGTTGAGGCAGACCAATCTCTCCTCGACCAGCTAAAGTCGGCGAACTATGCAGCGAACACGGGCAACAAGGACGTCGACGAGGGGTATCGCCTACTCGTAAAGTGGCTGGGTCAGACCTGGGAACATAGCCTGCTCGACCTCGCAAAGGACTACGTGCGCGCGTTCATCGGCTACACGGGCGACCATGCAAGCGCCGCCTACCCCTTCGAAAGCGTGTACCGCTCCGAGAAGCATCTGCTCATGCAGGAATCACGCGACGAGGTGCTGGCCTGTTACCGCGCCGCCGGCCTGGAAAAGAACGAGAGCTGGCGTGAGGGCGAAGACCATGTGGCGCTGGAATTCGAGTATATGAGTACCATGGCAACCCGCACTGCCGATGCCCTGCGCTCGGCAGACACCAAACTCGCCCAAAGCCTGCTCAACGACCAGTCACACTTCCTGCAGGACCATCTCATCGCATGGGTACCCAACTTCACACAGGACGTTGAACGCTGCTCAACCACGAAATTCTATCGCGGCTTCGCACTCGTCACGCGCGGCTATCTTGAGTGCGAGATGGAACTCTTCGGCGACTTGGCCGAGCAGGAAGAGACGGCAGCATAGCGCGCTGAAAGGTCGACCCTGTGGCACCTGGTGCGCATGCGTCTCTCAGGGGCCACCGCATTCTTGCCAGCCCAGGACGTGGCGGCCCGGGTGCCTACGTTTTCGGTGTGATGCTCAGCGAACTTGCGTTTCGGCAGGCTGGGCGCAGGCATTTGGAGTATCGTCCTTGCGTCAATCTCTTATAGCAACGGGGGTAGCGCAATGTACGACAACATGCCCGAGCTCGGCCGCAACGACGCCTGCTGGTGTGGAAGCGGCAAAAAGTACAAGAAGTGCCATGAGGCCATCGACACGCGCCTGCAGGAGCTCTATATGCAGGGCGAGGAAGTCCCCAGCAGGGTTTTGCTCAAGACCCCGGCCGACATCGAGGGCATCAAGGCATCCGCCGCGGTGAACGTGGGCGTGCTCGACTACGTGGGCGAGCACATCAAGGCCGGCGTCACCACTGCCGACATCAACCGCTGGGTGGAGGAATACCTGGCCGCCCACGACGCCGTGAGCGCCGACCTCAACTACGAGGGCTATCCCTTCAGCGTGTGCACATCGGTGAACGACGTCATCTGCCACGGCTTTCCCGATGAAACCGAGGTGTTGCACGACGGCGACATCATCAACGTCGACATGTCCACCATCAAGGGCGGCTACTTCTCCGACTCTTCGCGCATGTACTGCATCGGCGAGGTAAGCGAAGAGCGCAAGCGCCTTGTGGAGACCTGCAAGGCTGCGGTCGAGGCTGGCCTTGCCGCTGTGAAGCCCTGGGCGCACCTGGGCGACGTGAGCGCCGCTGTGAACAAGGTGGCCACCGACGCTGGCTTCTCGGTAGTGGCCGAGTACGGTGGTCACGGCATCGGCAGGGAGTTCCACGAGGACCCCTTCGTGAGCTTCGTGGAGGAGGCCGGCACCGGCCCCATCATGGCGCCGGGCATGTGCTTCACCATCGAACCCATGGTGAACGCCGGCGAGCCCACCATCACCACCGACGAGGACAACGGCTGGATCGTGCGCACCGCCGACGGCAGCGACTCGGCCCAGTGGGAGGTCCAGCTTGTCGTTACCGAGACAGGATATGAACTGCTGAGCTGGTAATCCGGTTTTCCCGTAAGTCCCACCCGGATGCGCTTTCAAGCCCGCTTTCCACAAAGGAAGGCGGGCTTTTTTGACTATAGTGTCACGACTCCTGCCAAGTTGACGGATAAATAGCCAAAGGCGAATACCACCTTTCATGGCTATAATCGCGCCTGGCTATTATGTTTGAAGGTCATTTACCAGGAGGGTCATTTTGGAAACCGAGAAAGCAACGAAACGAGCCAGCTTGCAAGTTGTTTCTTTCGCAAGCTGCATTGTTTGGTTACTTGTGATGCCACTATGCCCCGCCCCAATCACTCAAATACTGCCCGGCAATTTGGCCGCCTCCTTTTTGGGTTGTTTCTTGTTGGGATGTTCATTCGCCTGTGCCGCAAGACTGTGCTTCCCTTCTGGCAAAGTGGGCTCCCATCTTAACCAGATGCTTTTGCCGGCCGGAATTCTGCTTGCATGTGTCGCAATGCAGCCGCCTATGACGTATACCTTTACCGGTACATGTGTTGCTGGAATAATCGCAGGATGGGGAGAAGGGTCGTTGCTCCTCGCATGGGGCCAGACGCTTGCCCAAATGTCAACACGGCGGGCCTGCAATCTCATTTCCAACGCTGTTATCAGCGCTTCCATCATCGGCCTGTCCCTTGTCGCATTCAAGTCATACGCTATAGCCCTCTGGGCACTTCTAATCGTTCTTGCTCTCAGCGCATGCCTGCCATTTAGTGAAGCCATACGTCAGGCAAGCAAACAGGACGAGCACGGCACCGAGCACAACGCTGCTTCTAATGCGGGAACGAGCATTAATGCCCAACCCTCCGAACAATCCGACGTAGTTACCACAAATGAAACCAGTCGTCGTAATCTACCGGCTCTGTTTTTCCATCTGTGGGAGCCATCTGTAGGTCTTGGCCTGAGCATCATGTCTGCCGTTCTTCCATGGGGATCGCTCTTCTCCAATACAGGCACCTCATTGCCAGCCTACTGGTCCTTCGCCCTCGGAATCATTCTGCTGTGCATTTCTGTTCTCATCGCATGCAAGCGCGTTCAGAAAAGCATTGACTTTCAAATAGCTTCCCACATCATCATTCCAATTCTTGCCGCTGCGGTAGTTGGGCTGCGCATGCTGGGCGACCTCGATCAAATCGGAGTCGGGGTCACCGCATTTAAAGGAATTGGTTCTGGCGCAGCAAGCGCAGGCTTCTTTTTCTTTGCACTCATCGCATTAGCCCATGCTTCTCATGCCGCCAAGCAGTCCGCCGACGTGTTCGCTCTTGGCCTTGGAATCGCCTGCCTTATTGGTTTCGCCACATTGCCGCTACACCTTGCCCATCAGCAGTTCGCCTCACTCGTGGCCCCACTGCTGTCACTTGTCTTCCTGGTTGCGTCATGCTGCTCGTCGGTCTTTCACATCCGCAGCCATGCCTCTTCCCACGAGCCTAAGCCACTCTCAATTGAAGAAGCTGCCAATAAGATTTGCCTGGACTATAGTCTCTCCCCGCGCGAGCGTCAGGTCATGGAGCAGCTCGTACTTGGCCGTTCTGCCGAACGCATCGGCGCCGTCCTGGGCATCTCTCCCAACACGGTGCGTTCGCATGTGGGCAACATCCACACGAAGCTGTCCATTTCCTCTCGCGACGATTTGGCCGACCTTCTTGATTCAACAATGCATTCTGAGACCAGCAAACTACCTGCTAAATAGCTAACTGGTCAATTTTTGCCATGTGAAAACGTGTCAATGGGCAATCCTTGTTATGCACAATTCCATCGCTTTAGGCAACAGTGATGACGTCGTGCAAACGGCCGAGCACACCCAGCGGCCAAGATACACAAGGAGGACCCATGAGCACCAACGTCAACCGCAGGAGCTTCATCGCAGGCGCAGGCATGGCGGCAGCCGCAATGGCAACAGTAGGCATTGCTGCAAGTGCTTTCGCCGATGAGGAGAAGCCTGAAGGCTCCGCACCCACCGATGAAAAAGGTGGAGACGAGGGCATCCATCCTCCCATGATGGCTGAACCCAAATACGCCAGCAAGGATCGCAATGTTTGCTCCGACGGAACACCCGTTGGCACGTGGCGCACGAAGCCCGAAGCAATCACCGATGTCACCGTTGCAGACGAGGCCGACGTGATTGTCGTTGGCCATGGCTACGCTGGCATCACTGCATGCCGTGAGATTGCCGAAGAGGGCCACTCGGTCATTCTTCTCGAAAAGCAGTACGAGGACATGTTCCAAGCCATGGGCAACGAAGCCGCCACCGTCAATGCTTCCTATATGCTCGAGATTGGAGCGCCCGAGATTGACGTCAACGAGTACTTCACCAACTGGATGATGATGGCCGGCTGGACCGCAAACCCTGACCTCGTCATGAAATTCGCGCAAAACTCCGGCGCAAACTCCGACTGGTACTTCGACGTTTGCACGCATGACGAGATTGCATCCGAGACTTCGGTAAAGTACCACTACACCGGCAACTTCCGTTTCCCTGAAGTCGACGAGGGCTACTACGACAACCTTATCACCGAGATTGGCGGTTATCATTATTACCCCACCGCTTTTGGCATGTACGGCAACGTCAACCAGACGATGATTCACCAGCGCAACCGTCAGAAGGCCATCGATGCCGGCGCCCGGTTCTTCTTCAATCGCTGCGCCG
>USJP01000132.1 GCA_900555105.1 uncultured Coriobacteriaceae bacterium
GGTTTGCCACCAGGGCGCGCGCAAGGGCCACGCGCTGGCGCTGGCCGCCTGAGATCTCATGCGTGCGCCGTGCCCCCAGGCCCGCGAGCTGCACGTTTTCGAGCATGCGTTGCGCTCGGGCACGTCGTTCGTCCTTGCTCACGCCGCGCACTTTGAGCGGGAACGCCACGTTGTCGAGCACCGACATGTTGGGGAAGAGGCGCGCGTCTTGGAACACCATGGAGACACCGCGTTTGTTGGCGGGCAGGTCGTCCACGGCCGCTCCGTCAAACAGGACGTGCCCTTCGTCGTGCACAGCCAGGCCGTTCGCCACGCGCAGCAGCGTGGTCTTGCCCGCGCCGCTCTCGCCCAGAATGGAGACGAACGCGCGGTCGGGTACGCTCAGGGTCACGTCGCGCAGCAGCTGGGTGCCCTTTATGGCCAGGCAGATATGGTCAAAGTCGATGCGCATGGCGTGTCAGCTTTCGTAATACGCAGTCTCCTCGACCGCGCGCAGCTTGTGGATGAGCAACTCAAAGACAAGAAAGACCGTCAGGGTCACGGCGATGAAGACGATTCCGTAGGCACCGGCAATCGTGCGGTCACCGCCCCCCAGGTACGGGAAGAGCACGAGCGCGAAGGTCCGGACGGCCCCGCCTCCGATGAGCAGGGTGAGGAAGTATTGCGAGAACGACAGGATATAGCACATGAGCAGCGACGATGCGATGCCGGGCGCAAGGCCGGGCAACGTTGCGTGCGCAAGCGTGGAGAGTCGACCCGCCCCGCAGGTGAGAGACGCTTCCTCCATCCGCCGGCCCGCCGCACGGGTGACGTCGCACATGATGCTCATGGCATAGGGCAGCGCCACGATGCTGTGCGCGAGAATCACGCCGCCCACGCTGCGCGCCAGGCCCAGCCGGATGAAGGCCACCTGCACGCCCATGGCGAAGACGGTGCCCGGGATGAGGAAGGGCAGCATCGTGGCGAACTCAAAGAGTCGCCGGCCCTTCCATGTGTGCAGGCAGATGGCGCGCGCACCCAGGGTCGCCACGCAGGTGGTGAAGGCCGCGCATGCGATGGCTATGCCGATGGAGAGCCACAGACTCCCCAGGCCCGTCGAGGAGTCGGCGAGTACGGTCTCAAAGCCGCGCGTGGTGAGGCTGGCGGGCGCAAGGCTCGGCCAGGGCCATGCCGCCGAGACCGACCAGGTTGCAACGATGGCGATGGGAATGAGCACCAACACCAGGTGGACGGCCAGGTAGACGCGGGCCCAGAAGACCCCCTTGCCGCAGGGCTGCCCCTGCTTCCTCTTGCTACGCATGGACGCCTCCCGCCTGCCTGCGGTCGCGCAGCGCGATGCTCGCGAAGTAGACAATTGCGGCCAGCGAGCACAGAAGCGTCGTGGTGCCGTTGAGCGCCATCGCATAGCAGCAGTTCACGATGTCGGGGTCTTGGAACTCGATGAAGGCCAGGACTGGCAGCGTTTTGGGGGCGGTTGGTCCCAGCAGGAACGGCACCTCGTAGCTGCCCAGGGCAAAGACGAACACCACGAGGAAGGCACGCAGGATGGCACCGGCGCACAGGGGCAGCGTCACCTGCAGAAAGGTTTGGCGGGCGTCGGCTCCGCACGTGCGTGCCGCCTCGCCCAGGCTCTCGGAGATGTGCCCCATGAGGGAGACGGTGCAAAAGGCCAGGTAGGGTATTTCTTTCCAGATGTACACGAGGATGATGCCCCACCCCGAGATTGCACCTGTCGCGCTGGGGAAGTCGCCGGGTGTGGCGATGAGGCCGACTGCGTGCAAAAGGCGCGCGGCCAGGCCTGACCCGGAGAACGCGAACATGACGGCCATGGCCACGAGGGCGTGCATCGTCATGATGGGAACCTGCAGGGCCGCAAGTCGCGCAACGCGGCCTGCTTTGGCCTTGACCAGCACGTAGGAGAGCGCCACACCGCCTACGAGCGCGACAAGCGACGAGACAAGTGCGAGGTAGAGGCTGTGGAGCAGTGAAGAGAGCAGGTCCTCACGTGCGAGGACCTGCTCGTAATACTCAAGCGTGGGGGTGTGCATGTCCAGGAACGGCATGATGCCGAACCCCTGGGCCACTCCGTTTGCCACGCCAAAGATAAACACGCAGGCAAGAAGCGCCGCCGGCAGGGCGAGTAGATAGGGGGCGACGCGGTTGCGTGCCTTCCTTGGCAACAGGCTCATGAATCGCCCTACTTGCCAGGTACTTCGTCGTGCCAGATCTTCTCGAGCACGGGAATGACCGGGCCGCAGGCCTCGGCGACGGCATGCTCGAGCTTTACGTCGAGGGGGAGCTGTGCGCTGCCGAGTTCGACGGCATCGAAGGCGGCGTGGTCCTCCTCGCAGAGCCTGTCGAGGTCCAACACGGTGATGTTGCCCAGCACCTCGTAGCGGGTGAGCTGGTAGTCGGGGCTCAGGACCTCGTTGATCGCGACCATGGCGGCCTCCTTGTGGGGGGCGTTGGCGGCGATGGCCATGTAGTTAGTGTTGCCCACGGTACCCGTGTCAAGCACGAACGACCTGGTCGTGGCCGGAAGCAGTCCGTTGTCCACGTCGGTCTGGGGCTCGCCGTAGCCGGCGTCCATGATCAGCTCGCCGTCGGCGTACATCTGGTGCATGGTGGTGGAGTCGGCCGGGAAGGTCTTGCCCTGCTTCCAGAGATGGGGGTTGAGGGAGCGCAGGTACTCCATGCCGGGGGCGACGATGGCGCGCACCTCGTCCTCGCTGGGCTCGGTCATCGTGGCGAGCTTCTCGAACTCCTCCTTGCCCACGACGCCGGCGATGAGGCAGGAGATGATCGCGGTGCCGGTGAAGTCGCCGGGCTCAGGATAGGTCACCATGCCGGGATGGTTCTGGCAGAACTGCAGGAAGGTTTCGGGGTCGATGGGCGTCTCGGTCTCGGGCACCTGGGCGCTGTCTATCCAGAACACCATCTGCGCCTTACCGTAGGGGGCCTCGTATCCCTCGACCGGGGTGCCGAAGTCGTAGGCGATGTCGGCGGCTTCGGTGTCCACGTAGTTCTGCACGTTGGGCAGGTCCTGGGCAAAGGGGCCCCACAGGTAGCCGTTGGCTTTGGCGCTGGCGAAGTTCTCGCCGTTGATCCAGATGAAGTCGATGCTGCCGCCGTCTTCGGTGAGGCCGGCCTGGAACTCGCCGGAGAGCTGGGTCAGGATGTTGTTGATGTCCATACCCACGAGTTCAAGCTCGATGTCGTACTTCTCCTTGAGTCGCGGGGCGAGGGTGTTGGTGATGAGCTCGTTGCGCGGGGCGCTGCCGCCCCAGCCGTACCAGGCAACCTTGCTGCCGCGGGCCTTCTCGACGATGGTGTCCCAGTCGGAGGCGTCCTTGCCGAAAGCGTTGGAGGGGGCAATTGCGCCGGACGTGGCGACAAGCGCGGCGGCACCGGCAAGCTGCACAAACGAGCGACGGGAGAGCTTGGAGGAGAGCATGTGCGGGTCCTTTCGGTTGGAGTGGTGCGGGTTGAAGAAACGAACCGGGAACGTGTGGGTGTGAGGCATGTGCACATATGCATGTATGCCTATATGTATATGCCATACGGACGCCAGACGGCCGATGATTCCGGCGCGAGATTGGCGCGCGCATGTGCGAGATGCTTGGACAAATGACGCCGGGGCCGTTCCGATGCGAACGCGAATGACGCGCATGCACGTGCGGGGTGTTCGAACAAGACGCAATGGCCTCGGGAGTCTCGCAATTTGCATGCGCATGCGTGAGACGTTTGACTGGTGAAGGATAAGCGCGAGACCGGGCTGTCGTGCAATCGACGTGCGTGTAGATGCGAGCCGCTTATGCCAGCAATGGAAGAAGTCGTGTCGGTCAAGGCGACCGGTGTGCGTATGCACAAGAGGCTTGGAGCCCACAAGGCATTTTGTCACGGGAGGCTGGCACAATGGGAGCGCATGTACGCACGCGAGGGGCGTGTATGTTCAAGCGCACCGCCGGCGGCCACGCAGAATGGCCGTCCTGGAACATGGGGCGGCCCCCTTTTGCTTGGGACCGCATGCAGAATGCGGCCATTGTAGCAGTGTTGTTGATTTTCGTGATGTTTCAGATGTGATTCAGCTGTGGTGAGCGGTGCCGTTCGCCCAATGTGAGGGGTTTGCTTTTGACGTTTTGCCGCCGGGGGGCTAAAGTGTGTGCTGCTTTCATTCTGCGAAAAACGGTTGGCCATTCTGCGACGGGTGCACCCACGGGTGACCTGGCCATGAGGCCCGCATGTGCGGGAACGCCGTTTTTGCGAGGCAAAATCATCGCTGTACATATATATCGAGCCAGGTGCGCGTTCTGCCGTGCGTCGGTTGGCATGACGGTCGCGCCGCATGCGGTGCGGTTGCTGGCCGGCATATTACCTGCACCGCTTATTGTGTTGCGCGCCGGCTAGATTGGCGCACGTGCAGCGTTGCATGTGGTGTCATGACGGTCGGCATAACGGTCGCGCTGCGTGAGGCGCGATGACCAGGCGAGGTATGGTCGTGCTGCAGTACTTGCAGCGCAGTTGTCAGCTGCTGCGCCGGCCGCATCGCATGTTCGCTCGCCAGATATTTGCCGCGGTGGGATTGTCCTCGTTTTTCACAGACATGTTCGTATTACCCGTTCGGTTCCTTGTAGTCCCCGTTTATTGGAGGTTATGCACATGAAGAAGGCGCTCCTGCTCTCCGGTCTCGTCGCTGTGGCCCTGTCCGCTGGCCTGGTTGGCTGTGGCGAGCAGCCCAGCACCACAACCACGACCGGTGGCGACGCTGCCGCTGTGGAGGTCAAGGAAGTCGAGATGTCCTACATTTCGACCGCCGACCTGAAGGACAACATCGCCAACTCCGAGTACCTCGTGCTCGACGTGCGCAAGGCCGCCGACTTCGAGGCCGGCCACATCCCCGGCGCCGTGAACGCCGACATGGACGCCGCCAAGGACGGCGACAACGAGTCCGGCATTGCCAACATGAAGGCTACTCTGGGCGACCCGGCCAAGGTTGACCAGAAGATCGTCCTAGTCTGCTACTCCGGCAAGCGCTACGCTCAGGCCGGCACCAACGTCCTGGCTGCTCTTGGCGCCAACATGGACAACGTCTATACCCTCGAGGGCGGCATGAAGGTTTGGGACGAGGCTTTCCCCGGCGCTCAGGTTGCCTCCAATGCTGAGGTGAAGGACGTCGAGATGGCCCAGCTCGCCCCCGCTGACCTTGAGGCTGCCCTTGCCGACGGCACCTACCTGGTCGTCGACGTGCGCAAGGCCGCCGACTTCGAGGCGGGCCACATCGCCGGTTCCATCAGCGCCGACATGGACGCTGCCAAGGAGGGCGACGCCCAGGCTGGCGTTGAGACCATGGCCGCTGCCATGCTCGCCCAGTGCGGCGACATCTCCGGCGCCGACCAGAAGATCGTCCTGGTTTGCTACTCCGGCAAGCGTTACGCCCAGTGCGCCACCAACTCCCTGGCTGTGCTCGGTGCCAACATGGACAACGTCTACACCCTCGAGGGTGGCATGAAGGCCTGGGAAGAGGCCGGCTACGCCGTCGAGAAGTAAGACCGCGCGCCAATAATCCAACGCC
>USJP01000133.1 GCA_900555105.1 uncultured Coriobacteriaceae bacterium
CAGGCTGCAGGCGGGGGCTCTGTGTTTGAGGACCGTCAACGGGCAGTGCTCGGCGCGCCTCTTACACCACCGCGCTCACGACGAAGATCACGAGCGGGATGGTCACGAGGAAGATACCGATGACGTCGATGATGGCACCGGCGCGAATCATCGTGGTGATGGGCGTGTATCCGCTGGCGTACACGATGGCATTGGGCGGGGTGGACACGGGAAGCATGAAGCCCAGCGAGGCGGAAAGCGCCACGCCCACGGCCACGGGTACCGGGTCGAATCCCGCGGCGACGGCCGTGGTGATGGCAAGCGGGCCCACCATGTTCGTGGCGGCCGTGTGCGAGGAAATCTCCGACAGGACGAGGGCCAGCACACAGAATGTGCCGATGAGCACGACTTGCGAAGGGGAGCCGCCCAGGGCATGCACGATGCAGTCGCCGATCCAGGCCGAAAGACCGGTGGAGTACATCATCGAGCCCATGGACAGGCCGCCGCCGAAAAGCAGAAGCGTGCCCCACTCGATGCCGTCCACGGCTTCTTTCCAGGAGATAACGCGGCCGTGCTGCTCGTCGACGCCTTCGACGCTTTCGTGGCGGGTGCGCGCGGGCAGGAAGAACAGCAGGATGGCGGCAAGAAGCGCCACGATCGACTCAGGCAGAATCTTGTTGTATGCGGCGAGGATGTCGCTGTCGGTGCCGAAGGCGACGCCCAGGATGCCGGGCATGACCCACAGGACCACGGCGAGCAGGAACACGCACAGCGTGCAAATCTGTCCCAGCGTCCAGTCGCCCATCTGCCTGCGGTGCTCGGCGATGAACTCCTGCGCGCCGCTGATCTCCTTCACGTCGGCGGGGAACATGCGCTGCAGCAGTACGGCCGTGATGACGAAGTACACGATCATCGCGATAACGCCCCAGGTCATCCACTGGAAGAACGAGATGTGCACATCGGCCATGGTGCCGAGGAAGCCCATCATGATGAGGTTGGGCGGGGTGCCGATGGGCGTGAGGACGCCGCCGATCGATGCCCCATATGCCGTCATGAGCATGAGACCCGTGGCGTACTTGTACGTCTTCATGTCCACTTCGCGGCCGGCGCGGGCGAACATCTGGCGGATGGCGTCGAGCAGGCCCACCGAGAGCGGCACCATCATGGCGGCCGTGGCGGTGTTCGACACCCAGCCCGAGCACAGGGCTGTGGCGGCGCCGATGGCCAGGAAGATGCGCGTGGGGCTCGAGCCTACCCACTTGCGCGAGAGCAGCCAGTAGGCGAAGCGCTTGTCCAGCCCGTGCAGCATCATGGCCTTGGCCAGCACGAATCCGCCCAGGAAGAGGTAGATCATAGGGTTGGAGAAGGGCGCGAACGCCTCGCTTGCGCTGCACAGGCCCGTGAGCACCGCGAGCACCGGTACGAGCAGCGAGGTGACGGGGATGGGCACGGGCTCGCAGATCCACCACGTGCACACCAGACACATCATGGCAAGCAGGCCATGGGCGCTTGTGGAGAGGTCGGCGATGGGGGTCATCCACACGATGAGGGCGAGCAGGGGGCCCACGATGAGGCCGATGAGGCCGCGCGGGCTCTCCGAGAAGGGGAGCCTCCAGCGCTTGCGGCGAGGCTGGGGCGTGTGGACGGCGTGCGTCTCGAGGACGTTGGCCTCGTTGCCATCGTCGACAAACGACGAGGCGAGCTCGTCGGCCTCTACCTGCGCCTCTCGTTCGACCTCGAGCTCTTCGGCTAGGGCCTCGGGGACGTCGTCGGGCGCCATGGCGGCAACATCGCGGGCCTCATCGGCCCCGCCTTGCCCGCCCGCGGCCACTGCGACCCGGCTATCCTTTGATTCTTGCTGTTCAGACACGGTGTACCTTTCCTTCCGCCCGGCCGCGCGTTGCGAGAGAGAAAACCAGGCGGCGGTATTCTAGACCTGAAAAGGCACTTTGTAACCATCGCGTAACAGCCATGGAGAAAAGAGCGGATGAGGAGGATGTGGGTTGGGCGGGGGGTGGGGCTTTTGCCTGACGAACGCATCGAATCTCGCCGTCTGCAGATAGGCCGGCAAAGATGGGTGTCGCACGCCAATCTATGAGTTACCCTAGGAAAAGAAAGGCCCCCAAACGGAGGCCTGTGCGAATCAAGGTTGTCCCCCTACGGGGTGCCCACCTTGCGGAGGGCATTTTTGGCTAGCCGTATTTTGACTCGCAGTGTCGTTCTGACTGGCAATCGCACCGGTGCCGTCGGCACGCAGGCGCTCGACGTGTTTTGGAGCAGTGATGTTCTGCTCAGCCCCCAGACGATGGGGCGGTCATCCATCAGCAGATGGCCGAAGTCGTAGTTGGGTGCTTCAGATTAGTATCTGTCTACGGGAGGCCGCTCGGTGAGCCTCATGTCCGCCTCGATGATCCAGTCCTCGAGTGTCTGGCTTTCTTCGGAGAAATTGACGCCCACCTTATACAGCTTGCGTCCGTCTGCCTTGTAGGGAAGCAAGTAACCCTTGCTGTCAATCTGCGCAAGTGCCTCTTGGGCTGACTTATTGTACTTGAACTCCATCACGTATATGGAGTCAGACGTCTTAACGACGGCATCCACGCGCCCGGTCGCAGTTCGTATTTCGGTATCAATCTGGGCGCCAAGCAGGGTGAATATCAGCCAAAATGTTGTCTGGAACCCGCGTTCGCTGTGCGACCCCAAGTGATAGGGCATTCCCGCCACGAACGCCTTCGTTGCCTGAAGAGCGTCTCCCATATCGTCGGAGCGTAGGCTGCGCGAGATAGTGCGTACCAGGCCTCCTACCTCGCCGAGCGCCTGCGGTGCGGCGTGCCTTACAAGCGCGCGCGATAGGCCGCGGGCGACTTCTGCGTTGGGGATGCCGAGGGTGTAGGAGCCCGTGAAGGGGTCGCGCGACTTGATGGTGAGGTAGCCCGGCTGGTAAAGCATTGGCAGCGGCGTCTGCATGCCCTCGGCGGGCACGTCGAACTCCTCCGCATCGGCCTCCCGATCTTCCAGGTCGCCGATCTCCCAGCCGTTCTTTTGGAGCAGGTTGACCAAAACGGTGGGCGTGCCGCTGCCGAACCAGTAGGCGTCGAGCTGTCCGGAGTCCAGGGCGCTGAGCAGGCTGAACGGGTTGTAGATGTCGGGCGATGGGCTGCAAAAGTGATATCCGTCGTAGTTTGCCTTGAGGCGGGCCAGGGCGTCGTTGCGATGTATGCCCAGGGTTGCTGCCAATGCGTCGACGTCGGAAGACATCTGTCCTGTCAGCTCTTCCTCGGTAATGCCGCAGATGGCGGCAAAGCGGTGGTCGAGACTGATGCTCTTGAGATTGTTGAGCTCGCTGAAGATAGAGAGCTGGCTGAACTTGGTGATGCCCGTCAGAAACACGAAGCGCAGGTATTCGTCACATGCCTTGAGCGGGGCGAAGAACTCCCGCATGGCCAGGCGAAACGCATGGAGCTTCTCGGGGTCGTGCGCGACATTGAGGAGCGGGGCGTCGTACTCATCAACGAGAACAACGACGGTCTTACCCGTTTGTTCGCAGGCTGCCCTGATGAGGGCCATGAGTCGCGAGCCGGGGGTCTTTGCATCGGCGTTTCGGCCCCAAAGGGTCTCTTGTTCCGACAATGTGTAATTGAGCAACTCTTCAAGCTGCCCTTGGTCCTCGGTTTTCACGGTGGAGAGGTCGATGCGAATGACCGGGTGGGATTCCCAGGCAGTTTCAAGCTCCGAGATGGCGAGTCCGTCGAAGAGCTCGCGCCTGCCTTCGAAATATGCCTGCATGGTGGAGAGCAGAAGCGACTTGCCGAAACGGCGGGGGCGGCTGAGGAAATAGGTCGAACCGGAGCCGTGCGCAAGCTCGTGCACAAAGGCCGTCTTGTCGACGTAGAGGTAACCGCCCTCGCGGATTTTTTCAAACGTCTGGATCCCGATGGGATACCTGCTTGAGGTGGTTGCCTCGCCCATGTCATTCGCCGCCTTTCGTTTCGAGGTTCTCGATAAGAGTCTAACATTTTGGCTGCAGGGCGGATTGCCCAGCATAGGGAAGCGCGGAAAAGGAAGACGGATGCGTGGGGTGGCACCTCGTCATCGGGCTCGCCGCCTGCTCGATATCCTGCCAATGGGTTTTCCCATTGCTTTAAGCATAAGGCGCCCCTCCAGGGCAGCTTTGAACTGCTTGGAGGGGCGTCCTCGAAAGCTGGGCGGGCGTTATTCGAGCTGTTCTGGGGACGTAGCCGTGTCAGTGAGGGTCGCGGCGAAGTGTGTCGCCGTGCGTTTCTTGTTCCCCATTGCTTACAGTCCCACTGCGGTTGCGGCGGCCGAGGCCTGGTCGTACGTGAAGCCCTCGAATTCGAGCTGGTCGATGAGCCCGCTACGGGAGAAGGACATGAAGTCGAGGTACTCCTCGGCCTTGAGCACAGCCTGCTCGTCCCAGTCGGCGCCGCAGTTGTCCACGGCGTACTCAGCCTCGGAGGTGGTGTAGCCTTCGAACTCAAGCTGGTCGATGAGGCCGCTGCGCGAGAAGGACATGAACTCCAAGTAGTCATTCGCCCTGTTGAGCGCGTTCTGCTCACCGCGCGTGGGGGTGTAAGAGGAGCCGCTCGAACGGGTGTTGGAGCCAGAGAGGCCGCGGGAGCTTTGGCTGAGCGAGAGCGAGGTGGAAGAGGAGCTCGAAGGGCTTTCGGGCGTGCAGTTTACTTCGATCGAATCGACAACTTCGAACACGTCGTCTGAATCGACGTTTCCGAGTACGAATACCCTGACGAGCAACAGGTTGCCGTCTTCGTCTACGGCTCCGCCGCCCAGTACCGTGATGTCCGTTCCCTCGAGCTTGATTGTATAGATTCCGAAGTAGGTATCGTTGCCAAGCTGAGACATCTCTTCGACTGTCTCGCATGACCCGTCCGAGCTCGTAGCTTCGAGGTCTGCCGAAACGAGTAGGTCAATCAAGAAGCTCGGATCGTCGAAGTCAGCTGCGGCGTCTGCCAGGAAAACCTCTTTAATGAAGATTGCGCTCGTTTTCGAAAGGGTGCGCGAATAGGCTGCCTCCACGGCCTGAGTGCCATCCGAAGTCGGGCTCTGATCGAACTGTTCGCAGGTGTACGTATCGGGGATGGTTATCGACATCTTGCCGAAACGCGTGGTGCCCAGGTAATCATCCGTTGTGGCAATGAGAGAGTCGGACGAATCGGTGACCTTGTTGTCCGATGCGGAGGCGTCTGAGTACGTGTTCGATGTTGCTGCCGCAGGTGCCACGTCGGTCGTGCCGGCCTGCTCGAGGCAGTCCTCCACGGCCGTGAAGATGGCCTTCGAGGTGACGGTGGCGCCGGAGACTCCATCGACGCCCTCGGTGCCGTTGGCGGCAACGATGGTGTCGGGCAGCTGCTCGATGGCCTTGGAGCCGATGCCCTGGGTCTCGGAGTTGTCCCCGACGGTGACCTCGGAAATCTTGCCGTTCTTAATGGTCACGGTCACGGGCACTTCGCCGCCGATGCCCTTGCCCGA
>USJP01000134.1 GCA_900555105.1 uncultured Coriobacteriaceae bacterium
CGTCCGCCTCGGTGTTCGCATCGGGCGCGTCGTCTGCCGTGCCATCGTCGGCCACATCCAGCCCCGCGCCATCCGCAGCAAGAGACTCGACATCTACCATCTTGTCTGCCTGGGTCTCACCGTTCGAGCCAAACGCGCCCGCAACCTCCTCCATGCCCGTCGGCATCATGCGGAAGGCGCTTGCGATGTTGTTGGCTGCGTTGTATTCGACGTGGGCGCGCAGGTCGTTTGCGATCTGGGCCATCTGGTTTGCCAGCTCGGGCAGGCCGAACGAAAAGCCCAGGTGGATGATACCGTCGGCGTACCCCTTGCGCAAAAACTCGTTGCAGGGCGAGTCGGAAAGCGACAGCGCGGTGCGGTAGATGTTGCTGAACAGGTCGGCCACCTGCACGCCGGCAGAGTACTTGGAGTCCATATAGCGAATCTGCAGGTCGCTTACGAGTGGCTTTTCGCGGTGCATGAGGACGTTGCCGATGCTTTCGCACACCATGTCCTCGAAGCTTTCGCGAATGCCGCCGCGCATGTCGAGCGACAAGCGGTAGGCGCCACCCCGGGGCATCTCGTCGCGCTCCAGGTAATAGGCCATGGCCTGGGCAATCATCGAGTCGTAGAGCAGCTCTTTGTCGAGCTTGCGCTCACAGGCGTTTGCCGCTGCCGGGTCGATGGTGAGCAGGTAGATCTCGAGGTCGTTGTACTCGAGGATCGTCTTTGCCAGGGCGAGCTTCTGGGCGGTTTTCATTTGCGAGGCCTTGATCTCGGCCTGCGTGGTCTTGTTGCGTGCGATGCAGCCTTCGAGTTTTGCCAGGTCGCTGACGAGCACCATCGCCATGGTAAAGACCTCGTCGCCGAAGCCCAGCGTGCCCGACTCGTCCAGGTACAGGCGCAGCTGCGCCGCCGAAGTGGCGGGGAAGAACATCATGATATGCCTTTCTGCGTACAGCCTCGCAGGTAAACGGTGGCAACGCAGCATCCGAACCGCCATGGTGTCGGGAGCCTTGCCTGGCCGGGGCGTCGAGCCCGGCGGCCATCCGTGCGAGGGCGGATGCGAGAAACTATAGCACGCCGCTTTCGAATCTGCGTGTCGCTCAAGCGCAGTCACACTGTGCCGCAGCGCTGCCGGCACTTTCAAAGAACTTCTGGGCTGGACATATGCCCAGCTACTTCAACAACTTCAAAGTCACTTCAAACAAAACTTCAATATGACTTCAAAGTGAGATTGAAGCTGGTGAAGTGCGCCTGGGAGCGAAAAAGGCCAGGCAGCCCGAGGTGGGGTTGCCTGGCCGGTGTGGGGTGCGGGTTTCTATGAGTCCGGAGCTCTTACGCCAGGGCCTCGACGACGTCCTTGCCCAGGCCAATGCACTCCTCTTCGGCGGCCGCGTCGGGGTAGTCGTAGGCGATGACCGCGCCCACCACGTTGGCGCCGTCGGCCTCGGTGCGCTCCTGCCAGGTCTCCATCCACTCGCCCTCGTTCCACTCGTAGGAGCCGAACAGGCCCACGGTGCGGCCCTTGAGCTGCTTTTCGCAGTCGGCGAACATGGGCTCGAACTCGTCGGGCTCGAGTTCCTCGGCGCCCATGGCTGGGCAGCCGAAGATGACGGCATCGAACTCGCCCAGGCGTGCGGGGCCGAAGTCGGAGGCCTCGAGGATGGTGGGGGCAGCACCGCCCTCGATGACGCCCTTCTTCACGAGCTGGGCCATGGCGGCGGTGTTGCCGGTGCCGCTCCAGTAGACGATGGCGACTTTCTTCATTGCAGTGTCCTTTCAATCGGATTGCGGTGCGTGTTTGTATGTTGTCCGCGCCGACCTAAGGCCAATGCGCGGTAAACAACCTGGTTGATGTCCTGCTTTAGGCGATGAGCTCGGAGAGCGTCGCCCCTGTGCGGTAGCGGGCCAGCGCCTGCGAGCGACATTCGCGCATTGCCTGCCAGCAGGCCTGCGCGCCCTCGGGGTCGATGTAGGCCTTCCAGACGCCGCAGGCGAGCTCGTCTCTGCCGTCGTGGGCGATGAAGGCGAGCACGTCGGCAAGGGGGTAGCCCAGCAGCACGCCCACCTCGTGGGGAAACGCGGGCGGCTCGTCGTCGATGCATGTTCAAGGCCGGCTGGGCAGCATGCTTGCAGATGCGGCGTCTACCTGGGTGTTTTCAATGCGAGCGGACGTTGCTCCGCCTGCGGCTTCCCGGCGCCTCTCGAATCCCGCCATCTTGATGCGAAGCGACCGTACGAGTTGGCGCGGGCCGGCCACGTCGAACCCCGCCTGCTGGAGAAAGGCGGCGACGTCGGCCTGGTCGACGAGGTTTGCCAGCTCCTGGCTGCGGCTCACGAGCACGAGGGCACGCCCACGACCCACCATGAGCACGTCGCAGCGTATGCCGCGCGAGCCGTACGTGCGTGTGAACTCCAAGGCGTGCTGGGCTGCCTGCCTGCGCACTTGCGCGTCGCACAGTCTCTCGCACGAGCAAGTGGCACATTCCTGGGGCCTGCGTGGGATGAAGTTGAAGAGCGCCGCGGGTTTGATGCCTGCCAGCACGCATGCGGCGTTGCGCACCACGCATTGGCAAAACTGCTCCCCAAACGCCATCCTGCACCTTACCCTTCAAGTAAGAGAAAACTAACTAAAGTAACGAGGCGCACAATACCAATTCTCAGATGTTCGTCAAGTCTAACTAAAAAAGATACTGATATTCCCCCGCAAGTGATGCGAATCGGGCATCAAGCGGTGCCGGGGACCTGCCGGGCGCGCACCCCGGCAGGGGTCCCCCTGTCAGCTTCTCCATAATCCCCCTGTATCATGCGCCCCTGCTGAAAACGACGTCCGAGTAAGGAGTGCCCCCCATGTCCACCTATAAGTCCAAGCAGATGATCGTGATGCGCCGCGACCTCAAGATGCGCAAGGGCAAGATTGCCGCCCAGGCGGGCCATGCCTGCGTTGAGGCGACCCTCATGGCGCTCGCGCGCGAGCACAGACTCGACCAGGTGCGCGTCACCGAAGACGGCGGCTGGGTCTACCTGGCCGATGACCCGCAGCGCCCCGAGGCCACCCCGCTCACCGACTGGTTCGACGCCGGCGTGGCCAAGATCTGCGTGTACGTTGACTCCGAGGAGGAGCTGCTCGACCTTGCCGCCAAGGCGCGCGAGCAGGGCTTTGCCTGCGCACTCATCCGCGACGCCGGCCACACCGAGTTCCACGGCGAGCCCACCTACACCTGCCTGGCCCTGGAGCCCCTCTCGGCCGAGCAGGTCGATCCCCTCACCTCGGGCCTGCCGCTGTATTAAGTCTGCGCACCGCGCGTGGGGCGCGGGGTCTACAATGCTGCAGCTGTGTTTCCCGACGAGTCTGGCCGTATGCGCCGGAAGAAATTGAGGTTGAGGTGAGAGAGGCGTTCAAGCGGGCGCTCAAGCCGGCGCTGCCCATCATCGCGGGCTACATCGTGTTGGGGCTTCCCTGCGGCATCCTGTCTGCGACGGCAGGCATGAGCTGGTGGATGGTGGCGATCCTGAGCATCGTGTTCTACTCGGGCGCGGGCCAGTACATGATTCCCAACATGTGGCTTGCCGCCAACCCTATAACGGCCATCATCGCCTCGGTGGGCCTCGTCAACACCCGCCAGATGCTCTACGGAACGTCGCTGTCGCAGTTCTGCGGCAACGCGGGCAAGGGACTCGCGACGTTCTTTGGCGCCACGGTGACCGACGAGAGCTTCGGGGTGAACTACGCGAAGTTCCTGGGGGGCGACTGGAGCGTGAAGGACGCCCTTGCCGTCAACCTATACTGCCAGACCACCTGGATGCTTTCGTGCACCGTGGGCTGTATCCTGGGCTCCGCTGTGGCTGTTCCCTCGGCGCTGGCCTCATTTGCCATGACATCGCTCTTCCTGTGCCTGCTGTGCATGCAGCCCACCACGGCCGAGAACGGCATTGTCGTCGCGGCCGCGGTCCTTGGCGTGGTCGTGTGCAAGCTTGTGGGGCTCTCCGGCGCTGCCATCTTCCTGGGCGCGGTCATCGGCATCGTCTGCGGCATGCTGTTTGGCTCGCGCGTGAGCCGCGCGGTCAAGCAAGCCTCCTGCGAGAAGGGGGGCGATCGCTAATGCCGATCAAAGACTTCCTCATCATCCTGGTGGGTGTGAGCGTGCTCATGTTTGTGTGCCGTGTGGCCCCCGTCGTGCTGCTCAAGGGCCGCGACCTGCCCGATGGTGTCAAGCGCGCCTTGGGGTACATCCCTGCTGCCGCCTTTGCCGCCCTTGTGGCAAACGACCTCTTCGACCCGGCGGACTTTGCCGCGGGTGTCGATCCCATGACGTGGGCGGGTCCTCTCATCGCGGCCGTTGTCGTTGCCGTGGTTGGCTTCAAGACCAAGTCGATGGCGTGGTGCGTCGTGTCTGGCGTGGCGTCGCTTGCCGTCGTGATGTACGTACCGGGCTTGATTATGTAGGACTTGTGAGCAAAGAACTTCCCTCTTGCAAGGGTATAGGGGATATGGCAATATATCTCCTCGCAGCAGCGCAACGGAGCAAAGCGACGACGCGCCAAGTTGCCAAGTGGGGTGGTAGCTCAGCTGGTTAGAGCGCCGGCCTGTCACGCCGGAGGTCGCGGGTTCGATCCCCGTCCATCCCGCCACTTGCTCATGACAAGCCCGGAGGCATTCGCCTTCGGGCTTTTTTGTTTCTGGTCACCCATGCGAATCCAAGGGGAGAGTGTCAGTCGCACATCCCTCGCCAAACAAGGAACCCCGCCTTCCAACCCTTGCACGGGTTGAAAGACGGGGTTCCTTTGGTAGGGTGGCGGTGGGCGGCCGCCAGATAATCAACCTAGTAGTTCACAACTTGCTGCACGAAGTAGCTGCGGGGATGTGCGCACACGGGGCAGACCTCGGGGGCCTCCTTGCCGATGTGCAGGTGTCCGCAGTTCTGGCACTTCCACACCACGACGTCGTCGCGCTTGAAGACCTCGCCGGACTCCAGGCGTGCCATGAGGGCGCGGTAACGCTTCTCGTGAGCGGCCTCGACGTCGGCCACGCCGCGCATCTTCTCGGCGATCTCGTGGAACCCTTCCGCGTCTGCCGTGGCGGCAAACTCCTTATACATGTGGGTCCACTCTTCGTTCTCGCCGGCAGCGGCAGCTGCGAGGTTCTCGGCGGTGGAACGAATCTCGCCGCCCTCGAGGTACTTGAACCAAAGCTTGGCATGCTCGCGCTCGTTGCCGGCCGTCTCGGTGAAGATCTCGGAGATGCCGACGTAGCCGTCCTTCTTGGCCTTCGAGGCAAAATAGGTGTACTTGTTGGTGGCCATCGACTCTCCGGCAAAGGCGGCCTCAAGGTTCTTCTTGGTCTGAGAGCTCTCGAAATCCATGACAGTTCCTCCATCTCGTTTTTGAGCAGCGTTACCGCGACTTTAGAGGGCTTATACCACGCTTTGCGCGCGATGAAGCGAGATTCTCAAACCATTGACACTCTGTT
>USJP01000135.1 GCA_900555105.1 uncultured Coriobacteriaceae bacterium
ACAGAGTTATGCATTCAACAACGTTGAGACCTCGGCCGTGCCGTCATATGTGATGGAGCTGGGTGGGTCAGCGTTTATCGCCTCTGCCCAGACGAGCTTGTTTATTGTGGCTGCTGTTATCTTGCGTTTTGCGTTCGGGCCGATGTCAGATCGTCGTGGCCCGCGTTTCATGATGATGGTGGGTGCGCTGGGTTTCACCTTGCCCTGCGTCTTGCTTCCCTTTTGTGCCGAGCTATGGCAGGTGCTGAGCCTGCGGGCCGTCCAGGCTGTGGGTCTGGCGGCATTCCATCCCTGCGTCTCTCTTGCCGTGAGTCGCATTTCGCAGCCAGGGATGCTGGGAACACGCATGGGGAGCCTCCGGTTTGTTTCGACCCTCTCCCTTATGGTGGGACCCGCTTTGTTGTTCCCGCTCATTGATCGGGCTGGTTATTGTGCCTTTTTCGGCGTGTTGTGCCTGGTGGGGTTTGTCGGATTGGTCCTGCTTGGCGTGTTTGACGATGGCTGGTCGGCTGGTGATGTCGCGGATGACAGCTCGCGGCGGCGCGAGGCTTGGGGAAGTGCTGGTCCGGTCAGGCTGGCGCGTCGATTCGCCCCTTTGCTTGCGTACCCTTTTGTGTGCGCTTTTGGGTACGGTTCCATGCTCAATTTTGGAAAGATGCTGGTAGCTGACGTCATGCCAGGCTTGAATGACGGGCTTGTCTTCACGTTTGTGAGCGTGGGAGGTCTGATTGGAAGCCTTTCGTGTGGGCGACTTGTCGATAGGATGGGAGTTCGCGGTACGGTTGCGGGGGCCCTTGGTTTTGTGGGAACTGGGTTGCTTGTTCTGGGAGCCGCTCGAGAGGCGGTGCCGTTTGCATTGGGAGGGGTCGCCTTTGGTGCGGGATATTTTGGGGCGACCACCGCGCTAACTGCGGCACTGGCAGCCAAAACGGACGATGGGTGCAGAGGCAGCGCGCTTTCGTTGCAACAAAGCTGCCTAGACGTGGGCCTTGCGGCGGGGAGTTTGTTGGCTGGTGCCATTGTGCAGGCAACAGCCTCGGTTTCATTTGCGTTCTGGTCCATGGCGCTTGTCGTTGTACTGAGTGTCCCCGTTTGGCTCGGTTTGTGCCGTAAGGAGGCATAGGTCGGGAGCTGCGCTTATGGTATCCTTCTCGGGATAGAAGGCCCGCACGTATCGTGCGGTGCTGATCGCACTGTGAGGAGGTCCGTACTGCATGGAGACAGCAAGCTTGTTCGTTCGACCGCGTCCCGTGCTGTCGCAGGCCATCGAGGCGTGCATCCGTGACGGCTCGATTCAGAGCACGCTCATGCACCTTAAGTCGGGCGACATGCTGTTCCGCAGTGGCGACAATATCCGCTGGACGTTTTACATTTCGCGCGGCCTGGTGAAGCTTTACTCAGAAGATGGCACGGGCGACACCAAGACGGTCTTTCTCCACAAGGCGGGAACCCTTATTGGATTTCAGACCCTTCAGCAGACCGATGATGATGTGTATCCCAGCATTCTCAACGCCCAGGCAACCGCTGCCTGCGACATCTACGCGCTCAATGCCACTCAATTCAAGCAGTTCCTCATACAGCACGGCGAGATAGGCTACGAGATGTCGTGCTACTTGTTTGACATGTTGTCCTCGCAGACGCGAGAGAATGTGAACGGTTCTATCTACTCGGTTCTTGAGCGATTCGCGGCGCTTCTTCTGGCAATTGCCCGTGAGCTTAACCTTCCGCAGGCTCCGGCAATGGTTCCATTCGCCAATGCGGAGCTTGCCGCCATGCTCGGCGTGCACCCCAACTCCGTGACGAACGCCATCACCTCGCTGCGCAAGGCTGAATGTGTCGAACGCCAGCATGGGTGCCTCCTCATCACTGACTACAAGAAACTCAAGCAAGTCGCCGGCGACCTGGTGGGACGCGACTAGGGGGATTTGCGTGGTGGAGCCCGACGGTCAGGCTCTGGCCATGTCTCGAAAATGTAACCAGGTATTACTGGTACGTTTTGTACCAAATGGATTCTGCCAGGCGTTTTGGTACTGCCTGTGCCTTACAAATTGCTTCCGGTTCTCCAAGAATTCCGAATTGCGCATCCGATGGGGGGTGCAACGACGGAAAGGAAAGAACAATGGAGTGCATTAGCAGGAGAGCATTTACGGTTGCGGGCGTCGCTACAACCCTCGTTGCGGGGAAGGCCCTTGCCGCCGAGCCATCGGACGAGTGGAATGAGGAATTCGACGTTATTGTTGTGGGTGCGGGTATCGCCGGTATGACTGCGGCCATCGCGGCGGCACAGGCGGACTCTGGGGCCTCGGTTCTGCTTGCCGAGAAGTGTGAGCAGCCTTCGGGCAATTCTCCCTACTGCTATGGTGATTCTATCTACACCAACGATGCGGACGCTTTCTTCGTGTACTTGCAGCAAATGTGCGACGGGGTTACTCCTGATGATGTCCTCAAAGCGTTTGCGGAACATGTTCGCGATGACAAGGACTGGCTTGTTTCCATCGGTGCCAATGAGGAAGAAATGGATATCCAGGAGCCGGGTACTGCGGATAACCCGGCCGTCTGCGACGACTGCGAGTACCCTGAGTTCGAGTGCTCTTGGTCCGACGGGCTTTTCTCGGTGGGCCACTCCAAGCTTGTTGATGTGAAGGGCCCAAACCACATTCACGTCTTCCTTGACGAGACGCTCGGGAATTATCCCAACATCACGTACCGTACCCTCGCACCGATGGAAGACCTCGTGCAGGACGAGAGCGGGCGAGTTCTCGGCGCCGTTATCGACGGCAAGAGGGTTAAGGCGAATAGGGGCGTCATTCTGTGCTGTGGCGGTTTTGAGAGCGACCCTGTGATGCTGGAGGATTATGCGGGCAAGGGCGGCGCGATTCCTGCGGCCGGCAAGGGCAACACCGGCGACGGTATTCGTGCGGCGATTCGTGCCGGCGCCGACTTGTGGCATATGGCTTGCGTGGGTAGCTGGCTTGCTCCGCGCGATTTGGCGAATACCATGTTTACCAACCATGTGTTGAGGACGCGCAATTACAAGCGCTATGGCATTACGGTCGCCAAGAACGGTCGTCGCTTCTACATGGATTGGGACGGGCACAAGGCATTTACGAACCGCGACCCCGAGGCTGATGTCTCTGTTCAGGTTGGATGGCGCCACGGTCACACTCAGTTCGGCGGCGAGTGGTTCACCATCCCCATGCCCAACGAGGGATGGTTTGTCTTTGACCAAGCCGGTCTGGAGGCCGGTGCTATCGACCCGGAGATGTCGAGCGATCCCGCTGCCGACGGCTTTTGCTACACGGCCGACACGATCGAGGAGCTGGCTGCCCAGATGGGCGTGCCGGCCGAGGAGCTTTCCGAGACGGTGAAGGTTTGGAACTCCTATTGCGAGCAGGGGAAGGACCTTTCTTTCTATCGTCCTGCGGACACGTTAACTCCCATTGCCGAGCCCCCCTTCTATGCCCAGCTGTGCGTGTCTGCGTTCCTTAACACGGACGGCGGTCCTCGTCGCGATGCCAAGGCGCGAGTTTTGGACACGCACGGCGACTCGATTCCGGGCCTGTATTCTGCGGGTGAGTTGGGCTCCGTGTGGGGCAAACTGTATCAGGGCAGCGGCAACGTCGCGGAATGCCTCGCGTTCGGGCGCATCGCGGCACAGAGCGCTATCAACCAGGAATAACCTGGAGTTTCGACGCCCCTCCCGTTTGGCGGGAGGGGCGCTTTCTCACTTGACGAGTTCCATAAACTCGTCTTTCGTGTGCACGCCAAGTTTCTGGTAGATGGACCGTATATGGTTGCGGACGGTATTTTCCGACAGGCATGTTTTCTCTGCGATGGCCTTGCGCGTCCACCCTTCGGCGCACAGACAGGCAATCTGAAGCTCGCGTTCGGACAACCCATACCTCCGCAGTTCTTCGGACGCTGTCGTCGACAGATGTTTGGCGGCTCCGGCAGCCTGATTCTGTGTGGGGGAGTGGGGACCCGCCATATTGGCAGGCGTTTGGAGTGTCCGTTGGGCTCGGTTTTGGTTTTGAATCAACCCGTTGACAAGGGCTGCCGAGGCTAGGCTGAACACGAGGACGAGGGTCATGGTTATAATGGTTTCTTCGCCTATTATTGGGCCTGCCATGAGAGTGAGCGTTCGTCCCGCGATGTCTGCCAGCAGGTAGGAGCCATACCAGATGCCCATGTGCGTATAGGGGCTGCGTAAACCTCCTAGAGCGGTGTCGCATCCGGAGAACCAGGCAATTCCGAGCAGGAAGCTGTTCGCGATAAGCACCGCGGTTACTCCCATCTCCCGGTTTGTGGGGCTTAGGGCCAAGAAGGCTATGCCAATCAGCGCCGCCAGGCATGCAGCACCCCAGTAGCCGGCTATGCACCGTTGCACGGGAACTTTTCGTGCAAGTGCGGCGAACCCGAGGCTGATGCCGGATGCTACTATCTCGTGCAGCACCTGGGAGTTTCTGCCCACTTCGACGAACGAGCCGTTTGGGTATCCGCGGGCCACCCCAACGGTTATCGCCAACAGTACAAGGCCGGCGAAGTGGACAACGGGAAAGCCTGATTGAGGCGTACATGCGGTTGTCGATTGCGCCGGAACCTGGGTTTCCGCCACGCTGTAGAGTATGAATATGAGCATCGGCAGGAACACGCTGATTACGGAGGTGACTATTTCCGGTAGCAGGCCGAGGACGAGGATGACAAGCGCTCCCACGGCGACGCACAGGACGGATGCGACAAAAGCGTCTCGCCGTGACAGTCGCCGAAACAACCTGACCCACATACCGCCGCCCCAGGCGACCCCTATTCCCCCAAGCACATAGGCAAGCTGGTTGACGGCTGACATGTTCAGGGTGTCTGATAGGAACAGCAGGATGCTTCCAGCTGTCATGCAAAGCAACGAGCCCCAGTAGAGCACGCCAAGGAAACGACGACTTTCACCCATACGCATGAGCATAATAACGAGCACTGCGATGGTGAGGAGCCGAACTGCGATGGAGAGCACGCTCAGGATGCCTATGTCGCTTTGAAACGACAGGTCGTAGATGCAGTATTGAATCCACACCCTGACGAGCGCAAGGCCACCGAGCGCCCAGGGAAATCTTCGAGCGGACAATACCGTGTTACTGGTGGACATGCTGGAAATCCTTTACACTTCATACTATCAAAGTCCCGACAGTATATCAGACGCGTTGCGCGCCCCGTCTCCGAGTTCTGTGGCGAGGTCAAGCAGAAGACTTGCACGAGTTTTGATGAATCCGGCGGCGGTCTTTGTCAGGTGATGCGCTATGTGCGCGGGGGTCCGTGTTTTATGAACTTGCTGTATAAGGAGCCCGCCCGCGTCCGTACTTGTTGCCTCATTCGGTGACGAATGCCATCACCTCGCTGCGCAAGGCTGAATGTGTCGAACGCCAGCATGGGTGCCTCC
>USJP01000136.1 GCA_900555105.1 uncultured Coriobacteriaceae bacterium
CAGCCAATGCGCGACGCTCGGCATGCTCCTGCCCGTAGCACGCGTGCCAGCCCTCGCCGATCACGCGCCCGTCACGCACGATAACCGCACCCACCAGCGGGTTGGGGTTCGTATGCCCCGCACCGCACGCCGCAAGCTCCAGCGCCCTGCGCATGAACGCAACATCGAGGGCCTCCCCCTGACCCACCCCTTCGAGCTGCGTACCTACCGTCCCTGCCATCACAAACCTTTCCTCCCGTAGCGGCAGAAGGTCGGCGAGTCTCTCAGGGCATGAAAAAAGCCCGCCGGCCATCTGCCGACGGGCTTCATGGATTCTCGGAATGCGTCTAAGGACGGGGGACGCCTGCGCGCCTCCCGCAACCAAAAAACGTCATTCGCTGCTCTTCCATCCGGACTGTACCGTTGGCCCTGGGTTCGCACCAGATCCTGCCCCTATTGGGGCTCGCGGGCTCCGAGAGTTGCCTCCCGATCACCGCCAGTGAGGAATTGCACCTCGCCCTGAACAGATGACTATGTTGCGGCGTATCCTAACCCCACCGCCCCACAAAACGCAAGCAAAATCTAGAAAAAGTTTCCTTCAAGAAAGTTTTACCTGGTAGGAGGGGTCGTCTGGTTGGGCCCACAACCCCCAAAACGCCGCATCGGCCACCCCATCGTTTCAAAGTGCACGGACGAGGCCCCATAACCGGTCAGGGGGACCGGCGACTGCTGGCATCGCACTCATCCAACGCGACACACAAGTCAACGCATCAGCAGTGCCCCGTCTATCCAGACGCTAACATACTCGCCGGCGTACCCATCGGCATACGCCACGCTATCGGCGACGAGGCGGCCTGCGCCTCGCCCGCCCGCACGCCCCATTTCGTCTACACTCGGAAAGCCCCGCCCTTCCCTCCTCAGACCCATTCGCATAACCTCGCCTGGTACCGGAGCCATTCAGTGCTATAGTGAACCGACTGCCCCGCCGACAAGGTGCGGGGCGCACGGCAACGGATTCAGGAGCATGCAGATGAAATCGAGCATCGAGGCCCCCGCAGTGTCCGAAAAGCCGTCGCGCGAACAGTTCGCCTCACGGGTGGGCTTTCTCTTCGCGGCGGCGGGATGCGCCATCGGACTGGGCAATATCTGGCGTTTCCCCTACATCACCGGCCAATATGGCGGAGCTGCTTTTGTCGTAATCTACCTGGTGTTTTTGCTTGTCTTCTCGCTTCCCATCCTTATCTTTGAGTTCACGTGCGGCCGCGGCTCCCACAAGGGCATCGCGCGCAGCTTCGACGTGCTCGAGCCCAAGGGAACCAAGTGGCATTGGGCAAAATGGCTCGGCCTCGTAGGCAGCTACCTGCTCATGATGTTCTACGCTGCGGTTGCCGGCTGGATGCTCGACTACACGGTGAAGAGCGCAGCGGGTGCCTTCGAGGGCGTCGGCGCCGGGGGGGTGGAAGCCGTCTTTGGCACCATGCTGTCCAACCCCGGCGAGATGATCGCCTGCCTGGCGGTGGTCGTCGTGTTCGGCGCCGTCGTCACAAGCTTCGGTTTGCAAAAAGGCATCGAGCGTGCAAGCAAGGTGCTCATGTCCCTTCTGTTTGTGCTGCTCATTGTGCTGTGCGTGCGCGCCGTGACGCTGCCGGGCGCAGGCGAGGGCCTGTCCTTCTACCTCATGCCCGACTTCGGCAAGCTCTTCGCCAACGGACCCGAGGGCTTCACCGACGCGGTGTTCGCCGCCATGGGCCAGGCGTTCTTCACGCTCGGCGTGGGCGTGGGCTCCATGAGCGTGTTCGGCAGCTACATGAGCCCGGAGCGCTCCATCACCGGCGAGAGCGTGCGCATCGCGGGCCTCGACACGCTCGTAGCCCTCATGGCCGGCCTCATCATCTTCCCCACCTGCTTCACCTTCGGCGTGGAACCCGGGTCGGGTCCGGGCCTCGTCTTCATCACGCTGCCCGCAGTGTTCCAGCAAATGTGGATGGGTCGCCTCTGGTCGACGCTCTTCTTCCTGTTCATGAGCTTCGCGGCGCTCTCAACCATCGTCACCGTGTTCGAGAACATCATGGCGTTCAGCATCGACCAGTGGGGCATCAGCCGCAAGAAAGCCTGTGCCATAAACGGTGTGCTGCTCTTCGCGCTGGGCCTGCCCTGCATCCTGGGCTACAACCTGTGGTCGGCGTTCCAAGTGCCCGGCATCGGCGACATCCAGTCGCTTGAGGACTTCATCCTCTCCAACAACATCCTGTCCATCGGCGCACTCGTGTTCCTGCTGTTCTGCACCACCAAGCGTGGCTGGGGCTGGAAGGCGTTCCTGGCCGAGGTCGACAAGGGCGACGGCATGAAGTTCCCGGCCTGGGCACGCGTGTATGTGTCCTACGTGCTGCCCGTGCTCATCATCATCGTGTGGGTCGGCGGCTGGATCCCCGTCATCAGCACATGGCTGGGGATGGCATAGCGCCCGGGGCTGATGCCCGCACGAACAGTTTGATCGCGCCTCAGGGAGGCCCATCTGTGCAGGTGGGCCTCCTTTTTTGTGCACAGTGGAAATGCCGGCGGTGGGATATTGGACAATAGCGGGAAATCAATGCGAGGCCGCCGGTAAAACCTTGGACTAGATGCGCGCCATCAGTCAATTCAGCCGATGAAGGGAATATCGCTTCCTACCTGCCACTGACAGCAGCAAACTCACCCCGGGATGCAATTTCATACGATAATCGCCATTGGGCGAGCAATGGGTTGAAGAATCTCACGTTTCTCAGTCGAAACGAGCTCGCTGGCGTTGGATTTCTCAACCTATAGCTCGCAAAACATGGCCATCGGGAACCCGGAAGCTATCCGCACACCTCTTCGCCTGCCCCCGGCGATTAGACACCGGCCACAAGCCGTCACCTCACGGCAAGCGTCGCGACCACGCAGGTCGCAAGAACGCTCATCCATACCGTCACTTCACCACAAGCGTCGTGAAATAGCTGGGGTGTTCGGCCGGGTCGAAAGAGGCAGGGTCCCGACAGACATGCTCGCTGGGCAGCCCGCAGTCAGTAACAAGCGAGGCGCAAGGCAGCTCGCCGCGACGCTCGAGAGCCTCGATGAGCTCGCCAAGTTTGCCGCACGGCTTCATGAGGACTTTCGTGCCCGGAAGGTCGAGCACCTCATCGATACAGTCGGCACACGCAGCCGAAGGCACCACATGCAGGGGCTCGTCCATCTTGGTAAGCCCCTCGCCCAGGCGGGCCGCCACGGCCGAGAGGCTCGTGACGCCAGGGATGACCTCGATGGCAAATCCACGTGCACGCAAGCCATCTGCCAGGTAAAAGAACGACGAGAAGACACCTGGGTCGCCCAATGTGAGCACCGCGACGTCCTTGCCCTGCGCGAGTTGCTCGGCAATGAGCCCGACAGACTCCTCGTGCATGCGCTGGCGCTCCCCCGCATCGCGCGACATGGCAAACGGCAGGCGAATGATATCCTTGCCCTCCAAGTCCACCGCCTGCGCCGCAATATCGAGCGCTAGCGTAGCCCCGCCTCGCGTCTGAGGCGCCGCCACCACCTGGCACGCCCCTATCACGCGCGCCGCCTTAAGCGTGAGCAGCTCCGGATCGCCCGGCCCCACGCCCACGCCGTAGCAGGTGCCCCATGCAACCGAATGAGGCTCTTGCATGCTCGCCATCTCGCTCTCCAACCCCAACCAGCAGCTCTCATAGCAGGTCAATCAGCTCCTGCTGGCTATGAATGCCGCACTTCTCGTAAATGTGACGTACATGATACTTGAGCGTGTTCTTGGTAATGGCGAGCTCCTCAGTAACACGCGTGGCATTCTTGCCGCGAGCAAGCAGGGCAAAGACTTCGCCCTCACGCTCCGTCAAGCCAAAGGACGCGGCAAGCTCGCGGCAACGTTGCTCGATGCCCGCATCATATCCCGCGCCAGACAGCTCAGAAGCATCCATCTGGCCCAAATCAGCTGGGATGACGGCAATCTCCTGGACGCCCTCGATTGTCTTGTCGAATCCAAAGTCGCGGATGGAATAGAGCGTGTAGACACAGATACCCGCAAACATGGCCGCCACCAGGCACTTGGCAAGAAAATGTCCCTCGGTACCTAAGCCCGTGGCGAAAATGCCCAGTTGGGCACCGACCTCAATGCCCGCATAGTAGACGGCGTAACCCCACGCAACAGTCGACAGGGCTCCCGCCTTGCTCCGCGCTGCAACTGCGGCAAGGGCAAGACACATGAGCAGGCCAAACACTTCACTACTCGCCGTGAGCGCAACGCTCGCATGCCGCACAAGAAATGGCTCGTCGACAAGAACAAGTAGGAAGCCCACCATTACAAGAATAAAAGCGGCGTTGAAGAGAACGTCAACCCTAAACGAAAGCCGCCGCATCAAGACGTATGCCACAATGCCCAGAAACACTGCCGCAAGCACACCGTTGAGGAGCAAGCCTCCATCGGCGTGCTCGTAACGCAGGCCAAAACCGTATGCGGTACAGAACAAGAAGGTATACACAAACAAGTCGTGACTCAGGGGCAAGACGGATCGCGGAGCCGTGAGCGCCGCGTCAACGGCCGGCTCGGCGCAAGCAAATGCGCGGAACTCCCCTCTTGCTTGCCAAAAGATACAACCCAACACAACCAGCGTGAACACAGCATCGACAACAGCCGTAACCACGTAGCCGCCCAGGCCCACCAACCACGCGAGCGGTACCGAAAGGGCGCTGCCCAAAGCAAGCACGATAGCCATCTGCCACAGTCGCAATCGGGAAAGCAGCACGAGAAAGACAATGCTCTCCCACAGTCGCACAAGAGCAGTAAGGCAGGCCCCTGCGATGAGCGGCGTGACAAGCTGTTGGATTGAACCCCACCACGCAAGCAACACGCCGGCGGGGACGGTCAAGGCACACGCGGCCGACACGGCGGTGAAATTCACAGCACGCGGGGCATAACGAGCAATGAGCGCAAGACAAGCTGCGGCCACAACTTGGGCAAGCGTCGCCCAATCACGCTGCGAATCAACGACATCGCCCATGTTGAGCGGACCGTTGAAGAAGAATGCGTTCGTGTCCATCAGCGTCTCAACAACACAGAGCATGACCATGAGGCGCAACGTGCCTTTATCCATCATTCCTCGCCATTCGCCGCATTTACCAGCCACTTTGTTGTCACCACCCCAACAGGGCGGGACAAAACGACCCGTCCTCCCAGCCTCGCGCACGGCCTGCCACCCACCTGGGGCGGTCCCGGCGGAGTGGAAAGGCGAGCATCATTCGCAGTGCATTGTAACGCCGTGGCCCATGCAGCGCGACAACCCAATCGTACTGCACGACCCATATGAGAAAGGACCCACCATGGCTTTCGATCGTCGCACGTTCATCAAGGGCGCGGGCAGCGCCGCCCTGGCTGCCGGCACTCTGTCGGGCATCGCCTTCG
>USJP01000137.1 GCA_900555105.1 uncultured Coriobacteriaceae bacterium
GGGCGTCAGTGCAAAGCGCTGAACTCACGCCCTACAAAAATCGCAGGTACAACGCCTACCAGGCAGCTCCGTCAGCACCATCGATGGCAATGTCCGCCTCGAAGAACGCCTTGATGGCCGCGATGCCATAAGCCGTGTCCTTGACACCGCCCGTCTCGTAGCTCGAGTGCATGGCGAGCTGAGGCATGCCGATGTCAACGGCGTGCACGCTGACCTGCGTGTTGGACAGGTTGCCCAAGGTGGAGCCGCCGGCGACGTCGCTGCGGTTGGCAAACGTTTGCAGGGGGATACCGGCCTTCTTGCACAGCGCGGTGAACACGGCACGACTGAAGGCGTCGGTCGTGTACTTCTGGTTCGCGGCTTCCTTGATGACAGGGCCGCCGTTGAGCTTCGCCTTGTTACAGTCGTCGGTCTTGCCCGGGATGTTGGGATGGACCGCATGGGCGTTGTCGCAGCTCACGAGGAACGACTTGGCAACCGCGCGGTAATAGTCCTGCTCACCCTTGCCCAGCGCTGCGTTCATGCGCACGAGCACGTCATGTAGGAACGTGGACATGGCGCCCTGCTTGGTGTTGGAGCCGACCTCCTCGTTGTCAAAGAGGGCAACCACGTTCACGCAGGCATCGTTGGGCGCAGCCTCAAGCAGGCCCTTGAGCGCCACGAACGCGCACTGCAGGTCGTCGAGCTTGGGCGTGGAGACAAACTCCTTGTCGAAGCCCCAGACGCAACCCTGCTGGCGGTTTACCAGGAAAAGGTCCTTGGCCAGGATGTCTTCCACGGCACAGCCCAGGCGCTGGGCGACCATCTCGTCGAAGGCACCCCGCGTAAGGTTGCCGGCGCTCATGAGGGGGCACAGGTCCACCTGGCGGTTGAAAGCCTTGCCGTCATTGACCGAACGGTCAAAGTGAATGCACATGTTCGGGATGATGAGCACGTCCTCGTCGATGTGCAGAAGGCGGCTCTCGATACCGCTCGGGGTCTGAACGATCACGCGGCCCGCCAGGCCAAGCGGCCTGTCGAGCCAGGTAGAGTCGATGGGACCGCCGTACACCTCGACGTTCAGGCGCAGGTAGTCGCCAGGACCCTCAAGCTCAGGCACGGCCTTGACCTTGAACGTAGGCGAGTCGGTGTGAGCGGCAGCAATCTGGAAGTGATAATTTGACAGCTCGGAGCCCACCTTGAAGGCAATGAGGCTGGAGTTGTTGCGAACGGCGTAGTAGCTGCCGCCAGGTACGACGTTCCACTCGTCGCCCTCGCGCAGGCACTCGAAGCCGGCGGCGTCAAGATAGCGCCTGGCCGATGCCACCGAGTGGAACATGCTGGGGCTCTGCTTGATGAACTCGATGAGCTCAAGCGAGGTCTCAATATCGCTCATGCAGGTAAACGTCCTTTCACGTGCGAGGTTAAACGAGAAGCTCGGTCAGGATGCGGGCCGCAAGGGTGCGAGGAAGCAGCACAGGCAGGCCGCTCGTCTCTTCCAGGGCCTCCTTCATGGCTGCCGAGTAGCCCATGCAGTCGGTGCACATGAAGGCAAGGTCCTTGTCGGCAAACTGCTTGCCCGCCTCCTTGACCGCCTCGAAGTCCAGATAGGGGCTCGCGCTGGCCACGAATACGTCGACGCCGCTGCGGCCCCAGAACTCGTAGGCCTGCTCCACCTGATCGGGCATGGGCACAAGGATGCCGATGCGCTTGCCGCCAGCCAGGTTGCGGGCCACCGCATGCAGCAGGGGCTGCGGCTCAAGGAAGAGCTTCTCGTGGTGGAACTCGGGGAACACGCCGGTGCAGAAGAGGGCCGCGGCATCTGCCCCCTCCCGCTCAGCCTGGTCAATCTTTGCTTGCACGAGAGGGTTCACGAACCTCTGGGTGAAGTGGGCCTGACGGCCGTCGCGCATGCGCGAGACGAGCATCTCATCGCCGGGCTCGACCGTCACGGCCGCCTCGATCTGCTCAAGCGTGTAGTCGTCAAGCGCGCCGTACTCACGCACCTCGACATGCGCCGGCAGCATCGGGGCGATGTCGCCCATGATGTCGACGCGCGGTGCCTGCCCGATAGTGATTGCCGCAAGCACTTTTTTACCCGAAGCCATGAACCCTCCCTGTCGTCTATTTCTTAAACTAGCAGGTAAAACTAGTCGTTCTCGTTGACGGGCATGCCCTCGCCAAAGGTCTGGAAGCGCCTCATCGGACCATACAGCTTGATGAGGTGGTCGAACTCGCCCTGGCTGTAGAACTGGCACTTGCCAGCGCCGTAGAACTTGGCGACCTCGACGGCGTAGCGGGCAGCGGTCTCGACGTCAACGGGACGGCTGGCACCGGTGGCGCAGCCGGCGGTGGGCATCTCGGCGGTGATGGCGACACCCACAACGGGGGCATTGGTCACAACGGCAGGCTGCAGGATGGAGTTGATGTGGTGCAGGTCGTTGCCATAGGGCGTAATGTCCTGCTGGGCAAGCGGGAAGATGGCGGGCAGCTTGCCGGTCACCGTGGTGTAGATGTCCATAAGATCGTTGGACACCTCGAGGATGTAGCCCTCCTTGACGGTGTTGGAGATGGCGATGCCGTTGAGGTTGATGACGCGGTTGCCCTTGGTGGTGTCGATGGAGAGGATGGCGTCCATGCGCTCGTCGACCTCGGCCATGTTGCACTGCACCATGGAGATGGGCGAACCCATGAAGGGCACAGGGAAGTGCTCCTGGGTGGGGGCGTCGGGGCAGATGTGGGTGGCCACGATGACGTCACCCTCAAGGACGTCGCCGTTGCGGTGCATCTTGGCGATTTTGAGACCGGCAGCCAGGGCGGCAAGAGCGCCGTCACCGTCGGAGACGAAACCGATCATGGCAGGACGGGCGCCCAGGCCGCCCAGGCGACCGATGATGCCCAGCGTGGGGGCGGTGCCGCCGGAAGACTTGCCGTTGGAACCCTTGATGAGAGCCTTGATGCAGTCGGTGGAACCCTTGGCACCCTCGATGGTGGTGACAGTCACCTCATCGGCGCCGTTCTCAAGCAGAAGCTGCTTGGCGGTCTCACCGCAAGCGGCGGGGGTATCAAGCAATTCGAACAAGTCAAGAACTTCTTTTAACAGCATGGAAACCTCTTTTCTATACTAAAGTGATACCATTCATCGGTTGCCTTTGGTGCGTTAGCGAGTTTAATATCGCCATGTGATGCGGGAGGAAGTATATTCCTCTTCGTATTGTATGTCCTGACGATTCGTGTTTTGCCGTTTAACGACAAGGAGAGCACCATGGCTATCGACAGCACCATCTCTCGTCGCTCCTTCATGGCAGCCGCAGCCGGCACCCTCGCCGCCGCCGGTCTCGCCGGCACCTTCGCAGGTACCAGCGCTAACGTCGCCAAGGCCGAGGAGCCCAAGCAGGGTGGCACCCTCACGGTGTCCCTCGCCTCCGCCCCCTCCAAGCTCGACCCCATCCACTACTCGGGCGCTTACGAGGGTCAGATCATCTGCGCAGCTTGCGACCGCCTCATTGAGTACAACGACGAGCTCACCGAGTTCGTGCCCTCGCTGGCCACCAGCTGGGAGGTCTCCGACGACGGCATCACCTATGTCTTCCAAATTCGTGAAGGCGTCACGTTCAACCCTTCCGATTACCACGACAGGCGCCCGCTCACCGCTGAGGACGTCGCCTACTCGCTGAACCGCTCCGGCCAGTTCTCCGACAACGCGCGCCTGTCCATGCTCGACAAGGCCGAGGCCACCGGCGACCTCGAGGTCACCTGCACCCTGACCAACGCCTGCGCCGCCTTCCTCACCGCCCTCACCGACGCCGGCAACTCCATCGTTTGTCAGGAGGATGTCGACGGCTACGGCGACAGCTTCAACAGGAACGTGTGCGGCACCGGCGCCTTCAAGCTCGTTGAGTTCTCCCTTGACGAGCGCGCCACGCTCGAAGCCAACGAGGAGTACTGGCTCGCTCGTCCCAACGTGGACAACCTCGTGTTCTGCATGTGTCCGGGCGGGTACGTTGTCGGCGCAGCGAGTGAAGAGGGCCTTCTCTGCGTGAACGGCATGAGCCCCTTCGCGCGCGACGGACAGAACGCCAACGCCGCCGTGACCGGCGAGGTCGACATCGCGACCGACCTTCAGGGCGAGGCCATCGCCACCGTTCAGGCCTCCGACGCCGTCGAGGTCCTGACCACCCAGGCCCTCCAGATCAGCTACATCCGCTTCAACTCCCGCGACGAGATTGAGGGCAGGCCCAACCCCCTGGCTGACGTCAACGTCCGCAAGGCCCTCGCCATGGCCGCCGACTGGGACGCCATCCGCACGGCCCTCTTCAAGTATGATGACGCCGTCCCCGGCTACCTGCCCATCCCCTTCGGCTCCTGGGCCTACGATGCAAGCCAGGAGAGCCTCGCCCCCAGCTATGACATCGAGCAGGCAATGCAGCTCATGGCCGACGCCGGCTATGCCAGCGGCTTCGACATCTCGATGTACGTCACCAACAACCAGGCCCGCGTCGACCTGACCACCATGCTCCAGGGTTACTGGGCTGCCCTGGGCGTGAACGTGACCCCCGTCATCGGCGAGTGGGGCTCCTACTCCGACGCCGTCTGCGGCGGCAAGGCCGACACCTACGCCATGTCTTGGTCCTGGTACCCCGACCCCTACTTCTTCCTCAACAACCTGTTCGCCTCGAACCAGACGACGGCAATTGGCAACGGCGCCGGCTACGTCAACGCCGAGGTCGACGACCTGCTCCTCAAGGCCGTCCAGACCACCGACCAGGACGAGCGCGCCAAGTACTACCAGCAGGTCATCGAGATTGTGATGAACGACTGCGTGGGCGTGTACTATGCGGTTCCCAACGTGTTCTACGCCCAGAACCCCCGCGTGCACGATTTCGCCCAGCGAGCCGACTCCATGCTTCGCTTCGTCACGGCCAGCCGCAACACTTGGGTTGAGTAAAGACGTTTATTTGATAGGTTCTGCCGCGGAGGCACGCGTACTTCCAGCGTACCTCCGCTTTTCTCGTATTTGGGTGATACCATAATTTATTGGCCTCGACAGCAAAAAACAACAACGGTGGTGAACCAGGTGCTAAAAACAATTCTGAAGCGCGTTCTGCAGGCGATACCGACCCTGCTGATTGTCGTGACGTTCACGTTCATCCTCACGCGCATGATTCCCGGCAACCCTGCCCAGACCATCCTTGGTCCGCAGGCTACGGCTGAGAGCATCGCGGCAATGGAGACGAAGCTCGGCCTCGACCAGCCCAAGTGGGTCCAGTACATCGACTATGTCCTGTCGGTGCTTCAGGGCGACTTCGGCACGTCGTACTCCTACGACCAGCCCGTCACCGAGCTGATTGCCCAGCGCATCCCCGCAACACTGCAGATTACCATCATCGGTCTTCTCATCGCCATCATCATCGGTGTCTCCATC
>USJP01000138.1 GCA_900555105.1 uncultured Coriobacteriaceae bacterium
ACGCAGTGCGCACGATGGCGCCCGCCTCCATAAGGTCGTAAATGTAGCCGCGGCGCGTGAGCTCGAGCGCGACCGGCTGACTTGTGGGATAGACCGCCAGCGAAAACTCGCCGCAGCCGATGTTGGCGCCCTTGAGCGCGCGGGCCGCCTGGACGACGGAATCGTAGTTGCCTCCCGAACAGCCGGCGATGACGCCCTGCTGCACGCGCAGGCGCCCGCCCTCGATCTTGTCGAGCAGGCTGAAGTTGACCTTATCGCCGCCGATGCGCGCCGCCTCGACCTCGACCTCGTGCAGGATGTCTTCGAGGTTCTCGTTGAGCTCGGCGATCGTGTAGCCGTTCGACGGGTGGAACGGCAGCGCGATCATGGGGAGAATCTCGGAGAGGTTCACGTGCACGCAGCCGTCGTAGTAGGCCACATCTCCCGGGGCGAGCTGTTTGTAGTCTTCACCGCGACCGTGAGCTGCAAGGAACGCGTGAGTATCCTCGTCGGTGGCCCAAATAGAGGACAGGCACGTGGTCTCGGTCGTCATGACGTCGATGCCGTTGCGGAAATCGGTCGTCATGGACGCGATGCCCGGGCCCACGAACTCCATCACCTTGTTCTTCACATATCCCTTTGCGAACACCTCGCGAATGATGGCGAGCGCCACGTCGTGCGGGCCGACGCCAGGGCGCGGGGCACCTTCCAAATATATTGCCACAACGCCGGGGTACGCCACGTCGTAGGTATCGTTCAACAACTGTTTCGCCAGCTCGCCGCCGCCTTCGCCGATAGCCATCGTGCCGAGGGCGCCGTAGCGCGTATGCGAGTCAGAGCCTAAAATCATCTTCCCGCAGCCGGCGAAGTTCTCGCGCATGAACGAATGGATCACCGCAATATGCGGGGGAACGAAGATTCCACCGTACTTCTTCGCGGCAGAAAGACCGAAGACGTGGTCGTCCTCGTTGATGGTGCCGCCCACGGCGCACAGCGAGTTGTGGCAGTTCGTGAGCACATAGGGGATGGGGAACTCGGTGAGGCCCGAGGCGCGCGCCGTTTGGATGATGCCCACGAAGGTGATATCGTGGCTGGCCATGGCGTCGAAGCGCAGCTTGAGGTGTTCCATGTCGGGTGCGGTGTTGTGCGCCGCCATGATGGAGTACGCCATCGTCTGCGTGCGTGCCTCCTGCGCGTCCAGGGTGCGCCCTGTCTGCTCGCTGAAGGCCTGTGCCTCGTCTGCTGCTACAAGCGTGCGTCCGTCGACAAGAAACGCGCCGCCCTCGAAAAGCTCAACTGCCGCCATCGGCTATCCTCCCCATACCTTGTGCGGGTCGATCCCGCACCGTTTGACGCAAGTCATTATCATGTGCCTTTTGAACAGGCATGTTTCGGACCTGCAAATCGCCCAGATGCGGCACGGGTTGCGTGCGGTCCGTGCCGCTCGGCTAGCGAGAAAGCCCGTTCGCGGCCGCCTCGAGCCGCTCGAGCGCCTCTTTCACCACACTGCGCGGACATGCCACGTTCAGGCGGATGAAGCCCTCGCCCTCCTTGCCGAAGATGGAGCCCATGTCGAGCCACAGACGCGCGTCGTGCTGGATGAAGCGCGTGAGCTCCTCGTCGGTCAGGCCCAGGCCGCGGCAGTCCACCCATAGCAGGTAGGTGCTCTCGGGCTCGGTGAACTTGAGGGTGGGAATGCGCTGGGCGATGAAGTCGCGCACGAGGGCGATATTGCCCTCGAGGTAGTCTTTGAGCTGGTCAAGCCACTCGTCGCCCTGGGTGAAGCACGCCTGCGCCGCCGCCAGGCCAAAGCAGCTCGGCTCGTCGTAGCCTGTGGCGCACACCTCGTCGGCGAAGCGCCGGCGCAGCTCGGGGTTGGGGATGAGGATGTTGGAGAGCTGCAGGCCCGCCAGGTTGAACGTCTTGGAGGGCGCGGTGCACACCACGCAGTTCTGCGCGAACTCCTCGCCCAGGCTCGCGTAGCATACGTGCGGGTGGCCTGGCCGGTCGAAGTCGGCATGGATCTCGTCGGCCACCACGAGCACGCCTGCCTCCTGGCAGATCTGGCCCATGCGGCGCAGCTCGTCTTCGGTCCAGGCACGGCCCACGGGGTTGTGCGGGTTGCTCATGATGAAGAGCGTCGGGCGCTCCTGGCGCACCACACGCTCGAACACGTCGAAGTCGATGCTGTAGGAGCCGTCGTCGTTGCAGGTAAGGGGGGCGTTTGCGACGCGGCGGCCGTTTTGGACGATGGTGTTGGCGAAGGGGTAGTACACGGGCGGCTGGATGAGCACGGTGTCGCCTTCGCGTGTGAAGCAGCGCACGGCCATGGAGAGGGCGAAGCACACGCCGGGCGTGATGACGACCCACTCCTCGCGGGGGCGGAAGCCGTGACGGCGACCGAACCAGTCGCACATGGCGGTGTAGTAGCTCTCAGGCGTCTGCGTGTAGCCGAAGATGCCCTCCTGCGCGCGTGCCACCAGGGCGTCGATGGCAGGCTGGGGGCAGCGGAAGTCCATGTCGGCCACCCACATCGAAATCTCGTCGGGGGAGTGCCCAGACTTTTCGGCACCGTCCCACTTGCAGCAGTTCGTGCCACGCCTGTCAATGACTTCGTCGAAGTTGTACTGCATGATTTTGCACTCTCTTTCAACCAAAGGCGACAGGGATGCGCTGTGGCAAGGCGCTCAGGGCCGATGTGTACTGGAGTACATGAGGCCCTGAGGAACGCAGCCACAGCGCATCCCGGGACTTCTAGTTCTTGACGCTCAGGACGTTGCCGGCCATGGCCTTGACCTTCTTGGCGCGCACCATGCGCAGGATGCCCGAGGGGTCGATGTGCCACACGGCAAATGAGGGCAGGCCGTCGGCCGAGTCGCGCATGTAGTCGATGAGCTGGGCGAGCATCTGCAGGCCGGGCAGGTCGGTGTCGGCCGCTGCCTCCTCGTCGCCTTCGCCCTCCTCGTTTTCGTGTGCCATGAGGTAGCTCAGGGCTGCCTGGCGCGTGGTGGTGCCCACATGGATGCGCAGGCCTTCGGGCGCGGGGATGGGTTCGTAGTCGAAGGGATTCTCGTCGCCTTCCTGCGTGTCCTGCTCGCCCTCGGGCTCCTCGCAGGCATCCTGGCCGTCGCCGTCTGTCGACGTGCGCTCCGCGTCAGCGGCTTCCTCGTTGCCTTCCTGCTCGTCGGCCTGGGCCTCGGCTTCCATCTTCGCGCGCTCGATGGCGGCCTGCGTGGCCTCCATCACCTCGCCTCGCGCGGCTTCCAGGTCGAAGTCCTCGGGGATGAGGGTCTTGGCCTGTGCCCACACCTCCACCGGTGAGCTGGCCTTTTTAGCGTTTTCAAGCGACTCGGGATCAACCACGAGGCGCGCGGAGTCCCAGCGGCCCTCAACGATCTGACGGCCCCACTCGTCGAGCTCGGCACGGTCGGTGTAGAAAAGCCACGCGGCGCGGCGCGGGTCGTCTCCCTTGTTCATGAGAACGGGCATGGTTGCTCCCATCGTCGAAGTGTCGTCTGGGCAGGAATTATAGGCCGTACGAGGTCCTTGCCGCTATCAGTCGCGCCGATGGCTGGCAATCAAAACATATCGCACCCGCGTATCGTTCTTCGCCGCACTTGGCCGTCGGAGAGGGTATCTTTATCCTTTGGAAATTTGAGCCATTCAAAACGACCCTGCACGAGCCACGTGCCTTCTCCCAAGGAGCCCTCATGCCTATCAACATCCCCACCGGACTTCCTGCTAAGGAGATTCTTGACGACGAGCGCATTTTCGCGCTTGAGGAGAACGTAGCCTCCAAGCAGCATATGCGCCCGCTGAGGGTCGTGCTGCTCAACCTCATGCCCAAGAAGATCGAGACGGAGACGCAGATCCTGCGCCTCATCTCAAAGTCGCCGCTGCAGGTGGACATGGACTTCATGTGCATGGCGAGCCACGAGAGCAAGAACACCCCCCACGACCACCTCGTCAAGTTCTATGACACGTTTGAGGCGTTTCGGGAGCGTCGCTACGACGCGCTCGTCATTACCGGCGCCCCCGTGGAGGAGATGGACTTCGAGGACGTCGACTATTGGGACGAGCTCGTCGAGGTCATGAAGTGGAGCCGCACCAACGTCTACTCCACGCTGCACATCTGCTGGGGTGCTTTGGCGGGCCTGTACTTCCATCACGGCGTGAACAAGGTGGCACTGCCCAGCAAGCTTTTCGGCGTGTTCGCCACCAGGCTCACCGACGAGTACAACTTCCTCACCAATGGCTTCGACGAGCGCTTCTTCATGCCGCACTCCCGCCATGCCGGTATCGACCTCGCCCAGCTCGACGAGCATATCGGACACGACCTGTACGTGCTGGGCACGAGCCCGGTGACGGGCCCCTCCATCCTGGCGACCTCCGACATGCGTCAGGTGTTCATCACCGGCCACCTCGAGTACGCCAAGGGCACGCTCGACGCGGAATACCGCCGCGACCTGGGGCAGGGCAGGCCCATCGACATGCCGCGCAACTACTATCCCGACGACGACCCGGCCAACGAGCCCTGCCTCACCTGGCGCAGCCACGCCAACCTCTTCTGGCGCAACTGGCTCAACTACATCTACCAGATGACGCCCTTCGACCTTACCGAGCTCAGCGAAGACTACAAGGGCTACCGCATCTCCGAGCGCGTCTGGCAGCCCGGCACCCGCGGTGGAGACATCCGCTAGTCTCGGGCTATCAAGCTGCAAGTGCGGGTATCATGTGCCGAGTCAAAAAACGATTTCGCGGCGCGGGTCGTGTGGTTGAGGAGGCATTGCGAGGCATGGCTATGCAGATGGTGAGGCTCGGGGACGTGTGCCGGGCGGCAAAGGAAGGCGAGCAGGACCTTACGGTGGCCGAGCGCTCGGCGCGCAAGGGGCCGTACGCCTACTTTGCCGACAACTGTCAGTCGTTTGGTGTCGATGATTGGCTTGTGGATGCGGGCGGTGCAATCATTGTCCCTGCGTACGGCCAGATTGTGGCAAACACCGGGTATGTCATGGCGCGCAAGGAGCAGGGGCGCTTCTCCTTTGGCAAGCAGGTGTATGCCCTCGTGCCCCACGACCGCACCGACACCGACTACCTCTACAACGTCATCACGCACTCCCCGCAGGTGGCCCACCAGGTCACCGGAACCCCTCAGCTGCGCCAGATTTCCCTAACCGCGCTGCTTGCCTCGCGCATTCCCTGGCCCTGCCGCGCTGTGCGCGACGCGTTTGTCGAGATGATTGAGGCTGACGAGGCCGAGTTCAAGCGCCTGCGCGCCCTGCCTGCCCAGCTTATGGCCGAGGGTGACGAGGCGTTTGCGAGCATCGTGGCCGCCGACGGTTCCGAGACCCTCGCCATGGCGGATGCCGTGGCATGGCGCACGGGCACCTCGGTGGCGGCCGAGCTGCGC
>USJP01000139.1 GCA_900555105.1 uncultured Coriobacteriaceae bacterium
TCGGCAGCAGCGGGCTCGCTCGGTGTTGCCGGGGCCTCGGGCAGGGCACCCGTCACCGCAGGCGTGGTTCCGGCGTATGCCGCAACCGCAGCGTCGGCCGTGAGGAGCTTGTCGCGGGCATAGGCGTAGTTGGACTCGAAGGCGTCCAGCGAAGTGTCCTTGGGACCATAGGCAGCAAGATAGTCAGTCGTGTTCCAGGGCATGGAAGTGCTGGCTGCCTCAAGGTTGGCGGAGGCGGCGTTGAACCAATCCATCTGGGCCTCGGCGCCTTCCTCGTCGCCGACGATGACAAGGGTGTTGTGCGTCAGGCGGGCGTTCGCCAGGTCGGCGTAGCAGTACAGGTACGTCTCCATCACCGTGTAATCAACGCCCGTGCCTGCCTCCTTGGCCTGGGCCACGATCTGCAGGGCCTGCTGCGTGTCGTTGTAGGCGCCCGTCTCGTTGTCAATGATCTCCTGGGTGTTGATGCCCTCGTCGCCGTTGAGGTAGGCGTCCCACAGCTGGCTGGCGTAGGAGTACTTGCTCACGGCGCTGTCCATAAGGGCATACACCTGATCGAGAGCGTCGGCGGCGGCTGCCGTGGTGCTCGAGGCATTCTGAATCTGGCGAGCAGCCTCAAGCATGGAGCGGCGCGCGGAGATGCTCGAGAGCACGGCATTGGCGGCGTCGGACTGCTCGGAGGTCAGCTTCGAGGCAAGGGCGTCATTTGCCTGCGTCTCCGCGCTCGACAGGCTGTTCTGCGTCGTGGTGGTCTGCTCAAGGGCAAGCGACAGGGAATCGGGAGCCGTGCCGGTGGAGATGGTCTGGGCAACGGCGGCGTCGACGCCCGAGATGACGGAGTCGGTGGAGACAAGCGTCTCGATTGCCGAGTCGAGCTTCTCCTTGGCCTTGGCGGCTTCCTGGTTGGTGATGTAGTAATAGGCACCCGCGACAAGCGCCACAATCAAAATGATGACAATGGCAACGACGACGCCCCCCTTCTTGGAGCGGGGTTCGCTGAACGTCGTGTCGAAGTCCTTGCCGGGGTTCTTCTTGTCGACCTCCTGAATGGGGAAGAGGCCAGCGTCGCTGCTCGCCTGAGTGCTGTTGGCCATCTTGGCAGCCACAAGCGGGTTGGCAGGGGCGCTCACCGGGTTGTCGGTGGGAGTGAGCTGGGGCTGCTGAAGATTGCCTTGCGAAGCGATGGCAAGGAACTCCTCGGTCTCACCGGCACTGGTAGGTGCAGGATAAACTGGCTTCATCGGCATGGAATTGCTGCCGTTGGGCTCGTATCCGGCAAAACCCGACACTGCCGCCATGCCCGTAAACGTGTCTTCGGCACTGGACTGCACGGGTGAGGACGGAGCGGTATATTGAGACTCGCCGGGACACTTGGAGGCATTTCCGGAACGGCCCTGCGCTGAGAAGTGGCTACCTGTAGGGGCTGCGCACATATGTAACTCCTTCGTTTCTCGTGAGCCTAAAAGGTGACTCACATACAGATTCTATAATCATCTCACGAAGCGCCCCTGTTTGGCCCGACTTCCCCAATTCGTCGCATACTTTGCTGATATCGCATGCCGCCGCACGTCGTCGAAAGGACACCCCATGGAGCAGATCGAGACCATCGCGTCTCAAGTCAAGGCTGATGAGAGGCTCCTGCTGCTCTTTTGGGCGCTCAGTGAACCCATGAGCGTCGATCAGATGGCCGAACGCGGCTTCCTCGGACAGCCCGGCTTGCAGGCGGACTCCTACGAGCGCACGTTTCGCCGCATGCGGGAGGACCTCAAAGACAACGGTATCTACCTGCAAGAAGTTTCCACTGCAACGGGCAGTGCCTGGCGAGTGGACAAAGAGGCCACCTACATGCAGGGCAACTCCGACCTCACCCAACCCGTGATGGAAATCTCCATGCTGCTCGAAGCCTATATCTCCTCGCAGCAGGCCTCCTCCCATCCCGGCGCCGAAGCCTACCTCGACAGGCTCCGCCGCGCCCATGACAAATTGGTCCTGGGCAGTGGGAAGGCGCACACCCTGCTGGGGACCAAGAGCGACGCACAGGCATCAGGTTGGGAGAATCTGCTGAGCGCCTATGCCGAGCGCAAGGGCGTGGGTTTCCTCTATCGCGACGCGCAAGGCCAGATCTGCGAGCGCGACGTCGACATCTACGGCGTGTTTCGCCATGACGAGCACACGTTCTTCGTGGCATGGGACCGCACAAAGAACGGCATGCGCGTCTTTCGCGACGACCGCATCGAGGCGGCAAGCGTCAAACCGGACAAGCGAACCTTCGAGGTACCCAGCGACTTCAGCGTGGAGGACTACCACGGCTTCGCGTTTGAGTACGGCACCCAGGACTTTCAGATGACCTTGCACGCGCCCGACAAGCCCCGCGCTCAGGCGCTGACGAGAAATCACGGCACGTGGGTAGACGACGAGACCTGGACAATCGAGGGTCGCGACATCGACGACGCGGCACGCTGGGCCGCGCATGCCCTCTTGCGCGCCGGCATGCAGCCTTGCGAACCCCATGAACTCACAGACAGGGTCAGAGGCGGTCTTGAAAAGGTGGTGGCCCAGCATGGCTAGGGGTCGCGAGTCTAAAAGCACGACGCTCGAAAAGATGATCCGCGTTCTCCAAACGGTGAACGCTTTGGCTCCCCATAACCCCCTTGAGCAGGGGGAACCTGTCAGTCTGGATCGTTTCTGCGAACTTGCCGGGCTTGACGAGAAAGACTGTAGGCGCATTATCGACAAGATCAACTACGGCTGCGGCGACGCGTTGCCTGCCGCGTGGATCGAGGTCGACGATGACGGAAACGTCGCGCCGCAACGTCTGGCTTTTGCCTTCGACGGCCTCATGCGCCTGAGCCGCTCCGAGGCCTTCTCCCTGCTTGTGGCCCTGCGATCGAGCGGCATGGACAGCGACGGCCACCTCGCGCGCCTCGTACGCGGAGCACTCCCCCACTTTGACCTCGACCGATTCCATACCGTGGCCGGAGGTGAGTGCGGGCCCTCGGGCGCCCTCGAGACAATCGCCGACGCCGTCGCCAACCGTTTGGTCCTCACCATCGACTACTGCGACGCAAAAGGGGAGCGCTCCTGCCGACAGGTCGAGCCCCACTCGGTGTGGTACGACACCTCGGTGAGCACGTGGTCGTTCAGCGCCTGGTGCCGCACACGCAACGGTATGAGGACGTTTCGCCTCGATCGCCTGCAGGCAGCACCCACCGCAACAGGAGAAACCTTCGAGACGCGTGGGGAAGAGGTCCGTGAGGGTCTCGACACGAGCCAGGCGCAGCTTGCCGTGCTTGCGATTCATGACCCCAAGGCAATCGATATGAAGGCCTGGCCCGGCCTGGAGGCGTGCACGCTGCCCGGCGCCGGCGAAGTGGCACACCTCACCGAGCAGGAACTCGCCTGCGGAGGATACATCGCACAGATTCCTTGGCTGCAAGGATCTGTATGGTTGGCCCAGGCAGTGGTCTCAAGCCTGGGAGCCGTGGAAGTCGTCTCTCCCGTCGAGCTGCGCGAGGAAGTGCGCAAGCTGGCTGAGGCCCTTCTCAAGAAGCTTGGATAAAAAAAACAGGGCGGGCCGCTCGTTGAGCGACTCGCCCTGTTCCCCCAAAACACACAAAGCGTCGACATCCCCCTGATGAAAAACGCACAATTAACTATAATGCGGCCCCTCAGAAAGTGCAAGGGGGAGTTTTCCACCAGCGAGCGGCCCCTACTCAAAACAAACTTGACAGCACCGCCGCCTATTCGTGTGCAGCACGCCATAAGCGCAGGTAATCGCCCACTTCTCCAGCCGCGAGCGTCTCAACATCCTTTTTGGGCAAAGAGGCCATGAACACCCTGCCATACCACATTCCTGTAAGGCGCGGGTCAGCAAGCACAAGCACGCCCTTGTCGGACGCCGAGCGAATGAGCCTGCCGGCAGCCTGCTTGAACGTGAGCACGCTCTCGGGCAGGTCGTGGTTGCGCCATGCGTCCTTGCCCTCGCGCAGCTTGCGCTCAAGCGAGATGGGCTCGGTGGGAGGCGTGAACGGCAGGCGCGGGATCACGACGCAGCGCAACGTGTCGCCCTGGGCGTCGAATCCCTCCCAGAACGACTTGAGCGCAAAGAGCGACGAGGTCTTCTCGGCGATGAAATGCTCCGAGATACGGCGCACATTGCTCTTTCGCGACTGACAAGCCAGCTCAAGGCCATGCTGGGCCAGCTGGGGAGCCACGATCTCGTACATCCTGTCCATCTCGGCGCGGCTCGTGAAGAGGGTGAGCACGCTACCGCCCATGGCAAGGTGGATGTCCACGAGCAGCTGGGGGAGCTCGGCGAGGAACGCTTCCTTCTGTTTGGTGGGGTCGGGCAGGTCGCGTGCCACCACGATGCCCATGTTGTGCTCGAAGTCGTAGCTCGACGCGAGCTTGAGGCTCGCGTATCCCCCGCGCACGCGGTCGAGGCCCACCTCGTGTGCGAAATGGTCGAACTTGTCGCCCACCGCAACCGTGGCGCTCGAGTACACCGCGCTCTTGATGGTGGGGTACCACGCTGAGGCAAGCTGGGCGCCCACGTCCATGGACTCCGCCACAAGCTCGTAGGCCTCAAAGCCCGAACGCTGGGTGAACGAGGCGGAATACACATACCGCTCGTCAGACCCGTCAAGTATGAGCTTCAGCGCCTTGTGGACGCGGTCGAGGTCGGCCGCTGCCTCCATGAGCTCGTTCAGGCGGTCTTGCAGGTCGGCGTCGGGGTTGCTCTCGTCCGACATCGCCTGCTGTATGCCGCGGGCAAACTCGAGGGCGTGACCCAGGGCGTCGGAAAACGCCTGGCCTGACTCGGCAACGGCCAGCCAGTGCTCGTTGGCGCGCATCTCGGCATCGACCCAGACGTTTTGCGTGTCGTAGGCCTTCTTGGGGGAGACCTTCTTACAGAACGTCTTGAGGTCATCGAAGAAGAGGCCAGCCGCGATGCTCGCACGAGCCATCTCGCTGGCCGTCTTGCTCACAAGCCCCATGAACAGCGTCGAGGCGGCACGTGTGCGAACAGCGCGAGCAAGCGTGCCCAGAGCGCCGCTCGACGAGCCTCCCATGAGGTCGAACGACGCCTGAACTTCGCGCGAGTTCACGCGCTGGGCCCACTGCCTGCGCGCCTCGCTCTCAGCCGAATGTGCCTCGTCGACCACCCAGAACCTCGCAGGCGGCAACACCTCGATATCGCTTCCCACCTGCCTAAACAGCAGTGAGTGGTTGGTCACGACGATGTCGCTTGCCTGGGCGCGCTTGCGTGCCAGGTGCAGGAAGCACTTGTTGGGGAAGAAGGGGCAGCGCCGCTTCTGGCACTCCGACGAGGTGCTCGTGAGGTC
>USJP01000140.1 GCA_900555105.1 uncultured Coriobacteriaceae bacterium
TGGGCGATGCTGACTGGCTCAACCTCGAGCCCAACGAGTGCTGGCGTTCCATCAAGGCGGGCGAATACGGTCGCGACTGCTGGCCGGGCGGCAAAAAGCCGCTCAACATTCATGCGGCTTACTTTGGCGGCCACATGTCCACGCTCAACCAGATTCCGGACACGATGACAGGCATCGAGGTCGTGCGCGGGCTGGACTTTGTCTGGGGCGTCAACCCGTTCTTCGATTCGACGCGCCAGTACTGCGACGTGCTTCTGCCGTGCGCTACGTTCTGGGAGAAGCCCAACAAGGCTTTCGGCGGCGACGCATCTTCCTGTCTGTGGTTCGACCAAATCATGGACCCGCTTTACGAGGCCCGTTATGAGAGCGAAATCGCCGAGGCGCTCGCCGAGAGGCTTGGGCTGGATCCCAAGGTTGTCAACACGCTGTCCGACGCCGAACGCACCTATGCCACCGTTCGCGACGCCACGTACATGACCGAGGCGTTCCAGACCTCGCCGTTGCTCACTATTACGGCCGACGAGATTGAGACATACTTCCCTGGTGCAGCGGGCGAGCCGCAGGAGGGCCAGTTTACTTTCGAGGAGTTCCGCGAGAAGGGCATCCTCAAGTACCCGCTCACGGAGGATTCGTTTGTCCTCGAGCCCTACAGCGCCTTCATCGCCGACCCCGAGGGCGCTCCGTTGGGCACCGCTTCGGGCAAGTTTGAGATCTACTGCCAGGTGCTTGCGTACATGATCAACTCCGTGGGCTACTCGACTATCGCCCCCATCGGCGCCTACCAGGTGGGCGATCCCGAACATGGCGTTCAGGCGTGCACGGACGAGTACCCGCTCGTCCTGTGGACTCCCCACTCGCTGCGTCGCCAGCACTCGGTGAGCGACAACGTTGTCTCGTTGCGCGAGGCCTTTCCGCAGGAGTGCTTCATCTCCACTGTCGATGCCGAAGCACGCGGTATCGCCAACGGTGACACCGTTCTTATGACAAGCCCCCATGGCAAGGTCCTGCGCCATGCGAAGGTGCTGCCGACCATCGTGCCGGGTGCCGTGGCCATTCAAGACGGCTCGTGGTTCCAGATTGATGAAGAGACCGGCATCGACCTGGGCGGTTGCCCGAACGTCTTGCAGGCGCCCAAGTCGAGCGGTGAGGGCACGCAGTGCTGGAACGCCACCGTCCTGCAGGTTGAGAAGTATGAGGGCGACCTCGTGCTGCCGGGTGACAAGGATCGTGCCATCGTCGTGCCTGCGGGTATCGAGTAGGAAGGGGAGGAATGTAAGATGGGACAATACGGTTTTTACTTTGATTCTGCTAAGTGCACGGGCTGCAAGACATGTCAGGTGGCTTGCAAGGAGAACTACCACCTTCCCGCGCACAATCTGTTCAGGCGCGTGTATCACTACGCTGGCGGTTCGTGGGAGCCGACGGAGGCTGGCTTCTACGCTCCCGTTGATACGTTCAGCTATCAGGTGTCCATGTCGTGCAACCATTGTGCCGATCCTGCCTGCGTGGCTGCCTGTCCTACGGGTGCCATGCAGAAGGACCCCGAGACGGGCATTGTCACGACCGACCATGAGCTGTGCGCCGGTTGCCAGGCCTGCGTCGAGGCCTGCCCCTACCAGGCTCCCTCGCTAGACGAAGAAGCTGGCTATGTCATTAAGTGCGACTTCTGTCATGAGGAGATAGAGGCCGGCAACACACCCTTCTGCGTGGCGGCTTGCCCGATGCGTGCGCTTGACTGGGGCGAGTATGACGATCTCGTGGCTCGTTATGGTGAGGGCAATGTGAACGTCGAGCCGCTGCCCGTGGCCACGACCAGCCCCTGCCTGGTTTTGAATCCTCATCCCAAGGCTCAGGCCTCTGGGAATGGTTCGGGTGTCATGGCAACGCTCGATGAGGAACTGTTCTAATGTAATTTGAAGCACGCATGCGCTGCCTGGGTGGTTCTCGGCTGTATGCTCGGGGCCACCCAGGTTTTCAGATTGAGGGGAAGGGGTTTCCATGCAGGTCGAGGAATTCGAAGGAGCGCGTTTGGCGCTTTCTATGGCTGCGATGCTCGTATACTGCGAGCCAGATGCAGCTGCGCTTGAGCGATACCTGGTGCCTGGCCTGTTTGATGAGAGCCCTTTCGCCGAGGATAACGCTGATGTTATCGAGGGCCTGACTGCCATGGCTGCCTGGTGCGATGGTGTGCGTGAGGCAGGCGATTGTGCGGGCGGTCTTTCGGAACTGCGCGATGACTGGTTCCAGTTGTTTGCGGGTCCCGGTGAACCTGCAGCGCCTGCGTGGGCTGGATATTACATGGCCACGAACTCGCAAATTCTCAGTGAAGAAAGTTTGGCTGTGAGGCATATATACGCTCGTCATGGTTTTGAACCCGCGCGAAAGAACCGTGAGCCAGATGATGACCTCGGCGTTATGCTGGGCTTTTTAGGTCAGCTTGCTGGTGAGGCGACCGCGACCGAGTCGTTGAGCAATGCTGACGCCGGGTTGTGTGCTCGTAAAGATACGCGGGGGCTGCTTGAGCGGCACATCCTGCCTTGGATTGACGCGTGGCGTGACCGCGTGGTGGCAAAGGCTCGCACTTCGTTCTATCGCGGCGTTGGAATCTTTGTGTTCGGGTTGGTGCATTCATATGCGGAGGGCCTGGGTGTGAAAGCGGCGCGGTAACTGTTTGATACACAGGTGAGCAACCTGGGGGAGGGGCCGCTGTATGTCCGCGCGGCTATCGCGTTAAAGGATGCAGCGCGGCTGGTGCCTTTTGCGTTCTCTCCGTCGGGCCCGAGGTGGTTTCTCGCCTGCTGCCTCCCTTCCCTTTCCTAAAATTTTACCTAGAGTTAGCGAAGTTTTACCTAAAGTTTGCAAACCTGAAATCCATATCCCCTATAGTTCATCCGTTTCTATAACACCCACACTCAAAGGGGGATTCACGCAATGGATAGAAGGACGTTTGTCAAGACTGCAGCCTGCACCGCACTTGCCGCTGGAGTCGGCAGTCTGCCGGCAAGTTTCGCACTTGCGCAGCAAAACGCCGAGGCCTCATACGACCAGGTGCTCGCACATATTGACACGGCCTTCTCCGAGAGCATCGCTGATGCCATCTCGGCTCTTGGCGACAACCCCGATGTTGGCAACCGCAGCGCTGGCTCTCCCGCCGAGGCCCAGGTCATCGACTTCATGGCTTCCAAGATGGAGGAGATCGGTCTCACCAACGTCACGAAGGACACCTTCACCTGCGACAACTGGACGTTTGAGAAGGCTCGCCTTTACCTGCCGGGCAATGCCGGCACCGATGATTTCATCGCCCTGGGCGGTTTTGCTACCTCTATCGATGCCGACATGGAGGAACTCGCCATCGTCGACGGTGGCCAGGGCACCATCGAGGACCTTGAGGGCCTCGATATCACCGGCAAGCTCGTGCTCATCTCCATCGACCAGTACGCCGACTGGTGGATCAACCATCCCGCCTACCAGGCACATCTCCTCGGTGCCCGCGCTGTTATTGCGTGCAACACGAGCGGTTTTTGCCAGTACGACGATGACACGGTGGGCTCGCAGGATGCCTGTGGCCCGCATGAGGCGGCAGCGCTCTCCATCAGCGTCAATGGCTACAAGGCCGTGCTCGATGCCATTGCGCAGGGCGGCGGCGAGGCGCTTGTGACGCTCGACGCGAAGTCCGTTATCACGCTGGACGGCCAGAGCGCCAACGTTTGGGGCGACATCCCTGGCGCCAGCGACGAGCTCGTCCTCGTGGGTGCTCACATGGACGGTTACTACCACTCCTTCTTCGACGACGCTTTTGGCTGCAGCGTTGCGCTCAGCATGGCCAAGGCCGTCATTGAGAGCGGCTACAAGCCTGCCAAGACGCTGCGCTTTGTCTTCCACGGCGCCGAGGAGTGGGGCAAGACCAATTGCGAGAGCGACTGGGCCGTCGGTTCTTGGAAGATGATCACCGAGCTGCATCCCGAGTGGGCCGAGCAGGCGTTCATGATGCTCAACATCGATGACATGTTCAACCCGGTAGGGGAGGTCAACTACTGGCTGACCTGCCCGTATGAGCTTTTTGACTACACGTGCGGCGTCCTTGACTCTGTGTTTGCGGGCTACCCGCAGTTCAACGTGGTCGTTGACGCTCCCTCCGACACCGGAACGGACCAGTTCTGCTACTCGCAGTGCGGCGTGGCGGTCATCGATGCAGCCATGGGTGAGCCCGACGAGTGCTACTACAAGCGCAACCTCTACCACACCAACATGGACAACAAGTGCGTGGGGACCGACCCCGAGGCCTACCAGATGGTGCACGAGGTCTTTACCAAGCTGCTCGTAAGCGTGGACGCGCTCAGCGTGCGCCCCATGTTCTTCGCTCCCGAGTTTGAGGCGCTTGAGGAGGGCTTTGCGCCCGAGGTCGTCTCCAATCCCGAGGAGTTCCTCGAGAACCTCTCGGCTGCGCAGGAAGCGGCTCACGCGCTCGACGAGCTGACCGAGTCTGCCCAGGTTGCCGACGCCCCCACCTACAACAAGGCTCTCTTCGGCATCTACCGCGACATTCGCGCTGGCCTCTATGCATGGGACTGGAACGGTAGCGTGGTGTTCCCCTACGAGCAGGCTCAGGGCAACATCGCCGCACTTGAAGAGGCCATTGCCGCGCTCGAGGCCGGCGAGGGCGATCGCGCCTATGACGATATTCTCTACCAGGTGGATTACAACTGGTACGCCTACAGCTTCTCCCAGGAGTGCTTCGAGGCTCAGCTCGTGCGCGTGCGCGACAACGCCGAGGGTACCTGGGGCGAAGGCCTCATCAAGTGCCCCTGCGAGAACCTCTACGACGTCATCGCCTTCCTGGGCGAGCACTATGGCAAGGAGGGCGTCGACTACTCCGAGGCTATCGCCCGCCTGACCGAAGCTCGTACCAACCAGCAGATGAACCTCGATGAGATCACCGCTGAGATGACGCGTTGCCTTGCTGGCCTTGCCGAGTCGATGACCGAGGCAGTTGCCGCGAACGCGTAAGAGCAGCGCGGCGGCGATTGGGAGCGCAGACGTCGCTGGTAGTCGAGAGAAAATCTGGCGCTGCAAAAAAGGGCGGTGCGGGACGTGCGACGATTGTTCGCAGAATCCCGCACTGCCCATCTAATCTAAAAGGCTAGAGGCCCATTGCAGCCTTGACGGCTTCCTTCAGCGCGTTGGACGTCACGGTGGCCCCGCTTACCGTGTCGAGCGCGTCAATCTCTTCGGCGGTCGCGCAGCCGACGAACTCAGCGGGCATGGCCTCGATTGCTTTGCTGCCGATACCCTCGGTCTCCGACTCACGAGTAACCTCGACCTTCGAG
>USJP01000141.1 GCA_900555105.1 uncultured Coriobacteriaceae bacterium
CAAACTCGTGTTACCGGCGTAGTCAGCCATGCGCGGGTCGGCATAGAGGCGCAGGTGCTGCACCTGGGCGCGCAGGCCTTCGCGCACCGAGGCGAACGTGTGGCCGGCGGCGCCGTCATCGGTGGCGCCCAGGCCGGAGAAGTTGCACTGAGTGGGGTCGACCTGACTACCAAAGCGCAGGTAACCGGTCTCATTCATGGCCTGCACGTACACCACGCCCGGGTCGACGCCCTCGTCGCGCGCCTCTTCGTAAAGAATCTTGCAGAACTCCTCGATGGTTGCTGCGCCCTTGTCCTTGTACACATCAGCGGGGTAGGTTGCCCCAGAGGCCTTGTAGTCAGCGACCATGTCGGCAACCGTGACCTTGCTGTTTGCGTTCATGATGGGGTGCAGGGCCGTGGAGAACTCGACTGTGGCAAAGGCCTCCTTCTCCCCGTCTGCCGTGGGAGCCGCCCACACCTGCGCGACATAGTCGCCTGCAGCCAGCTGCGAGCGGGCGAGCTCGACTGCCCACGTGCCCTTGGCCTCACCAGCCGAGGAGAGGTCGAGGTCTTCGACATAGCGGGCGATGAACCACTGGGCGCTCGTGACGTCGGAGCCTGCCTTCCAGATAGCGATGCTCACCGCACCCGCGGGCTTTACCTGACCCGACGGAATCCAGAACTCATAGCCCGCTCCCTCGTCGGTCATCCTGCACGAAAGGGCGGTTACCTCAAAAGGGGCGTTTTCGCCACCCCCGTTGTCGGGCGCGGACCAACCGATGACCCCCGAGAAAACATCGAACATCTTTGCCGCCTGGGCGCGGGTGGCAGATTCCTTGGGGTTGAGCAGCGCAATGCCGGTGGTCGTGTCGCCGGTAAGAATGCCCTTGGCGTTGCACCAGGCAAGCGCGTCGTAGGCGAAGTCGCTCACCTCGTCGGCATCGTAAAACGCATCGATGGAGCCGACGTACACGTTGAGCCCGCAGCCCTTGGCGTAGCGCCACAGCATGGTGGCAAGCTCCTCGCGGCTCACCGTCTTGTCGGGACGGAAAAGGCCGGCATACTCACCGTCCTTGTAGCCAGTAACAATCCCCTGCTGGTAGGCCCACTCGATTGCGGCGGTGTACCACTGCCCGAGGGCGACGTCGGGGAAGCTCGACTCCATGCCGTAATTGGAGGGGTCGGTAGTGGATGTGCTCGAGGGGTTCGCGATGCGGTAGAGCATCGTGGCCACCATGCCACGCGTCATGGTTTCTTCCGGACCAAAGGTGCGACACACCCCGTCGTCATCGGAGAACCCGGTCATGATGCCGGCATCAACCACATGCGCCACATAGTCCAGGTACCACTCGCCAGCTTCGAGGTCGTTGAAGCGCTTGACCTCGCCCGTGGTGGAGACACTCGCCAGCACGGAGTTGGCAGCGCTTGCCACATACCCGTCAAAGCGCAAGGTACCTACGACCACGTCTGCGGGAAGCTTGAAAGAAGCCTCCCAGGTCGTGCCATCGACCTTGGTCATCTCAAGCGAATGCAGGGTGCCGTCGGGGAAGGTGACGTCAACATAGAAGTGGGCAGCGCCGGACAGGCCGGTGGAGCCGCCAAGCGTCACGGTGCGCGTGGCGCCGTCGATGTCGGCAACGTGCAGCTCGCTCAGCGACAGGCCGGAGTTGTCCTTGTCCTTGGACAGGCCGAAGAAGTCGGCGATGCCCTTGGCGTCGGCAACGCCGAGGTCGTGCAACGCCGTGTCGCTCGAGAGGAACTTGTAGTCGTCCTTGCCGGAGATGAACGCATGCTCGACGATGATACCGGGGACGTTGTTCGTCTTGGCATTACGGATGATGGAATAGTAGTCGCGCTCGTTACCGGAGCCGTCGATGTAGGTATCGTTTTCCTTGATGCCGCGGTCATACAGGCCCAGGGCGACAAGGCGATCCTGAATGGACTGCGCGAGGTTCTCGCCGTCCTGGGTGACGGTGGTGATGCCGGCGCTGTAGTTGGGGAACCACACCTCGGCACCATGGGAATTCGACGTGTCGGCCGAGTTGATGTGGATGCTCACGAACACCGAAGCGCCCGCAGCAACGGCATCGGCGACGCGGCGCTTGAGGCATTCGGCCTCGTTGTGGTCGTAATCGGTGAAGTAGGGGCAGTCGCCCGAATCGTCGCGCGTCATGTAGACGCTCACGCCAGGGTAGGTCTCCAGCTCATCGCGGCATGCCTGGGCGATCTTGAGCGTGAGTTCCTCTTCGCGCAGGCCCTGGCCTTGGGCGCCGGGAGACTGGTTGTCATGACCGGGATCGAGGGCAATGACAAGGCCGGGAAGCTTCGTCGTGGACTGGCCCTGGGCGTCGGAGACGGCATCGACGGCCATGGCGTTGAGCATGACATCGGAGACGCCCGCGACGTCGAGCGCGTCCTCGACGCTCTGGGCTTCCACAAGCTCGCCTGCGGCGTCGATGGTATAGGCGGTGAGGTCGGCAACAGGTTCAGTCGCCTGGGTGACCTCAAACACATACGCGCTGGTAGAAAGCGCAAAGTCCACCGCATGCTCGCTACCGTCGGCAAGGGTGTACGAGAGGGACCTCAGAGACGAGGTTCCCTGGCCGAGCAGCGCCGTATCGATATTGAAGAGCATGGCCTCCATGTCGATGGCAGAAACCTCAACCTCAACGTCACCGTAAGGCGAGGAAAGGGTGAGCTGGGCAGACACGACCTGGCTCGCCTCATCGGCAAGCATGAGCGCGACCTGCTGGGTCTGGCCCTCCTCCAAGCTCGCCAGGGAAACGTACACCAAGGAGAGCGCCTCTTCGGGAGCGAGGGGGACCTCGGCGGCCATGTCATCTGACGAGGCAGAGTCACTGGGCTCGGGGGCCGGCTGCTCTTCCTCAGGTTGGTCCGCAGGCGCCTGCTCGCTTTCCTGCCCATCGGCAGGGTCGGGCTGAGGTTCGACGTCGACATCGTCCTGGGTGGTGTCGCCCGAAGGAGCATCCGGGGTCGGCTCGACAGGAGCGGATGCGTCCGCATCCTCTTGATCGGTCCCCTCTTGGGCAGCGGGGGCCGAAGCGGCCTCGTAAGCCGGGGCCTGCTCAGCTTCATCGGCAAGTGCCTGGGCGGCGGGCATGAATCCGTTAAGGATCATCGACCAGCTCACAAGGCACGAAAGGGCAAGATTGGCAACGGGATGTTTTGTCACCGTGTGCTCCTTACTTCTCGCATGGCTCCGCAAGACGCACGGCGGCGTGTGCGGAAAGTCAACAAAAGCACCTGGCATGGTACCATCCCCATGCCAGGCGCAGGAATCCGCAACTGGAAAAACAGCGCTCCGTTCCTGCCACGTCGCTATCGTATAGAGCTAAAATGCCTGGTCAGGCGGTTATAAGACATCGCGCACGAGAACCGTGAGGATTTTTGCCATCTGAGCACGCGTGGCGTAGCCGTGAGGGTTGAGCAAGGGATAGCCGTAGGTGGTGTCGCCGGTGATGATGCCGTAGAGGTTGCACCAGGACAGGCCGTGCAAGGCGTAGTCCGATACGGCCCACGCGTCATCGAACGCGCTGATGTCGCCGACCTCGGAGCCCATGCCCAGCGTGAGGGCATAGCGGTGCACCATGGTAGCAAGCTGCTCGCGGGTCACGCAGTCATTGGGGCGGAAGTAGCCCGTCTCATCGCCGTACTCGTCGCGCTCGCCGGTCACGATGGAATTGTGATAGCACCACTCCACCACGCCGGCGTACCACTCATCTCCCCAGACGTCATAGAAGCAATCGCCTGCGCCCTGGGGCGTGTAGCCCGTGGCATGGCGGCACAGAACCGCCGCCACCTCGGCGCGGCTCACCGCATTATCAGGCCCGAACAAGCCCGTGTCCGAGTAACCAGTCATGAGACCGGCGTCACGCACATACGCAACATAGTTCGCGTACCAGGCATCTGCGTCGACATCGGAGAAGCCAGGCTTGTTGTCGGGCGCGGGCGGGACCACGGGCTCGTCGCCACCCTCAACCAGCCTGACGCCGCCCAGCCAACCGCAACGCGGAGCGACAACGTCGTCATAGCTCGCAACCCAGCGCTCAAGGGGAACCATGCGGATGTAGCCGAGGTTGTCGACTACCTGGCCCTCTCCGTTCTCGTCCTTGCCGATGTAGATGCCCACGTGACCGTAAATCTGTCCGTCGTTGGTCCAGTTGTGCGAAGGCGTGGCAATGATCATGCCCGGCTTGATGTAGCTGATGTCGGAAATGGTGCACCAGTCGGCATACATGTCGCAGGCGTTGCCCCAGAAGAGACCGACGCCAGCCTGGTCGTAGACCTCGGTGACCCAGCTTGCGCAGTAGCCCTCGCCCGTAGACGACACAGTGGCGCACGCCTCGAGGACCGCGGCAAGCAAGCTGCCGGGATAGGCTTCGGTAATGACGCCCGACGCGATGATCTCGCGCAGCCTGGTGCGCGTGGCCTCGGTTATCTGGGCAAACTCGTCTTCCTTGTCTTTGTCCTCGTCTTTGCTGGCACCCTCAGGCTTGCCTTCGCCCGAGGGCTTGTCCTTCGTGCTGTCGCCGTCTTGTCCCTCAGGCTGAGGCGTCTCGCCCTGTACCTGATCGGCAGCCTGATCGGCCTTTGCCTTCTCGTCAGCCTCGGCCTGCGCACGCGCGGCAAGCTCGCGGTCGTATTGCTCAGCCAGCGCCTTCACCTCGGCGTCGGCCTCGTTGAGCGCCTGGGTCGCCTCATCTTGACGGCGCTTAACCTCAGCAAGCTGGTCGCCCTTCTGAGTGCGCAAGGTTTCAAGCTCAGCCTTCTGGGCTGCGAGGTCGGCTTGGCAAGTCTCAAGCTCGGCAAGAACCTCTTCGTCGGCCTGCTCGGCGATCTGGCGGGCGCGGCGCGCGACCACGTTGACGAGCAGATAACGGTTTTCAACGTACTTGTTGAGCAGGCTCATTGCGGGATAAAGCATCATAATAATTTACTTCCTTCTGCCTTTTCGGCTGATTTTTGAACTTATTCAGACAAAATAGCCATGCGCTCGGCGGGCTTGCAGTGCTCGGCGAGCATGATGGCGTTGATCTCGCGCACGGCGCGTTCCACCGTGTCGTTGATGACGAAATAATCGTAAGTGTTGGCGGTCTGGAGCTCGACCTTTGCGCGCACGAGGCGCTTTTGCACCTTTTCGGGACTGTCGGTGCCGCGGCTCGTCAGGCGTTCTTCAAGCGCCTGCCACGAAGGCGGCGCGATGAAGATGCGTACGACATCAGGCCGCTTATGCACGACCTGCAAGGCACCCTGTACCTCGATATCGAGGACGACGTCCTTCCCCTGCTCCATGGCTTCGTCGACAAACTTTT
>USJP01000142.1 GCA_900555105.1 uncultured Coriobacteriaceae bacterium
CATCGACCACCAGGTAGCCGCCCTGCTCGTGCACGCGGCGGCCCAGCTCCTCGACAAAGCGCTGGCCCTCGACGTTGAACATGACCGTGCGCTGGTCAAGACGCATGTCGTCAAGGTACAGCAGAGCGCCGGTAGCAACGTCGCAGATGGGGTATGCCTGGATAAGGTCCATGTTGACCGTGTCGGCACCCACAGCCTGAGCCATCTTGGTGCCCTCGCCCTGAGCGCCCACGCAGTCGGTGGAGTTGAACTGCGAACCGTAATCGGGGTTGGCCTCGGCGCGCATCTCAACGTTGGCGCCAAAGCCGCCGGCAGCCATAATCACAGCGCGGCATGCAAACTCATACTGTGTGCCACTGACCGTGCTCTCGACCTTGATGCCAGCCACAGTGCCGTCGTCGCCCATGACGAGCTCGACGGCCTTCATGTTCTTGACGAGCGTGAGGTTAGAGATGGTCTCGGCGCGACCGGTGAGCTTGGTGGTCATCTCATTGCCCTTGTGACCCTTGGGGATCAGGGAGCGCTGGACGGAGTGGCCGCCGAAGAACAGCAGGTTGTGCTCCCAGGCAACGCCACCCTCATAGGTCAACCACTCGGCGGCGTCGTACACGCCATTGGCGATGACGTTCACGAGGTCGGGGTCACCGACGTTGTCGCCGCCGGCCAACATGTCGGCAGCAAGCTGCTCGGGACTGTCCTCGAGGCCCATATTGACCTGAATCCAGTTGCACGGCGTGGCCATCTCGCCGCCGGAAAGAGCAGTGGAACCACCGAAGACGCCGAGCTTCTCGAGCAGCAGGACAGACTTGCCCTTGTTGGCAGCGGAGATAGCAGCGGCAAAGCCAGCGCCGCCGGTACCCACGACAACGATGTCGTACGCGTCAGCAAGACCCTCGGGGTCGGCAGGAGCAGCGTGGTCGCGCTTCTCCCAAGCGGTGACGTCCTCGCCGAGAACCTCAAGGGCGCCGGCGACGGCAAGCAGGAAAGCGGCGCTGGACAGTGTGGCGCCGGCGACGGTGTCGACGTTGAGCGTCTGGTTGTCAATGATGAGATCAGTAAGGGTCTCCATGGCCACGTCGCCCAGGCCCTTTGTCTCGTGCGAGTAGAGAACGTTGATGCGGACAATCTTGTCGTCTTCCATGACGACCTGAACGTTCATATGGCCGTTCTTACCAATGGCCTCGCCTACGGCGGCGCGGCCTACGCCCTCGCCCGCCTCATCGGCAAACGCCATGCCCGTGCCTGCCACTGTAAGTGCACCCATCGCGAGACCCGCGCCAGCCACGAAAACCCTGCGGGAAAGATGGGAAGCCTCACGAGCCATGGTTGTGAAAACCATAACGATCCCCTTTCGTTGCGGCGACTCTCCCTATAAGCCGCCTGCTTGGTGTGCTTGGCGCCATCGAGCCGGATTCACCTCGACTTGCTGCGCCTAAAACCACCGTATGACCACCAAATGCAAAAGGCCAGCTCGGAGGGGGTTTAAAGTCTTAAACCTTGCTCCCTTTACCCCTGTTTAAACTTTTAAACCTTGCCGAAAGCACCCCCATGTGCAAACCTGCAAGTGGGTAAGGGCGGGTTCTGTTCAAAAATTTCCAATGCGGTGGTATCTTGCTGTGGCATATGTCGTGCGAAGTACTACATGCGCAGACAAGAAGGGAGTGCCATGGGGGAACGAGCGCGACAATGGAAAAATCTCCTGGGCCGCGTCTTGTTGCTGCCCGTGTCCTTTCTGGGCGTTGGCCTCTACCGCGCCTGGCTTTCCATCTTCTTCCGATACGGCGCCTATCCCGGCATGGACGTTTCTGACTACGCGCTGTTCGAGGTCTGCATCGGCATAGCATGTCTGGCCGCCGCATATTGGTGGCGCAAGATCGTTCCCCTGTGGTCAAACAATCGCATACTGATACTTGCGGGTGCCAGCATGGTCGTAGGCTCGATTGCCTGCGCTATCTGGTCGTTCGCGTTGCCGCTCGTGCTTATAAAGCATATTGGCCTCGCCATCGCAGGCGTTGGCCTGGGCATAGCCATCCTCGTGTGGTGCGAGTTCTACGGCGCGCTCAACCCCATGCGCGTCGCCTTGTACCATGCGGCCAGCATCTTCTTCGGCGAGATGCTCTGCTGTTTCTTCATGGCCGTGAAACCCGAAGGCCTTGTCGCCATGTCGGTCGTACTGCCGGTGCTCTCGCTATGGTGGGCACGCCGTGCGGTGCTCACGCTGCCTGAAGACGACCGGCCGCAGGTGCAGACCAAGCTGTGTGCGCACAACATTCCCTGGAAGCCTATCGCGCTCATGGCAACATGCACGTTTGCAACCGGCTTCACCGCCCTACCCGATCAGCCTATCGTGTTGGGCAACATCACCGGCGCAGGCTTTGCCTGCCTTCTCGTGTTCTTCGGCTCGCTGTCCACCTCGCGCTGGTTCAACTTCGACACCATCTATCGCGTAGCGTTCCCGCTTATGATTGTCGGGCTGCTCCTTGTCATGCCCCTGCTCGAGCGCGCGCCGCAGCTCACTGCGGCTTGCTATGACGCCGGCTACACCATGCTCTCCATGTTCATCATGATCATCTTGAGCAACATCACGTACCGCTTCGGCCTCAACGCCATCTGGCTCAACGGCATTGAGCGCGGCATTCGCTACCTGGTCGAAGCGCTGGGCTGGGGTGCCTATGCCCTTTCGAGCAGCGTTTTGCCTTCTGGAGCGAACTCTGTCGTGCACGCCATCGTGATGGTTGCCGTCACGATCATGTTCCTCGCCATCGTGTTCCAGGAGAAAAGCCTCTCGGCCCGCTGGGGCATCAGCCTGCGCGCCGAGACCTTGGAGGACGAAGTAGACGCCTTTGCACCCGGCCAGCTTTCCATGCGCGTGTCCGATCTTTCCAAGCGCTTCGGCCTATCCGATCGCGAGGAAGAGGTGCTCCAACTCATGGTGCGCGGCGTTCCTCTCGCCCAGATGGAGGAGCAATTGTTCGTAGCCCGCGGCACCATCAAAGCCCACACGAGCCACATCTACCGCAAGTGCAATGTCCAAGGCAAGGACGAGCTTTTCGGCCTGCTCGGCATCGACGGCGAATACCCCGAGCGATAGATTACTGCAACGAAAAGGGTGCCACCGGAGGCGCCCCCTGGCCGCCCGACGTGGGTGGGACACGACACAAATCCCCCGACGTCCCCTCCCGGGCACGTCTTCGACGCCAGTGCGGGAGGGATTGCAGCCGGGGGCTACCTGTTCATTGTTTTCCTAAAAACCCCACTGCTGAGCTAGGACTGCTTCACTTTCCTTCGGGTGAGTCTCCAACATATAAGCTTGCAAATATGGGACGTTAAACATGAGCTCACCATACCCGGTACTCACAACAAGGCCCTCGCGTATCAGCTCGTCGCGAGCGAAGCTCGTAGCCTTCTGCGTCTTGGAAAGGGCCTCTGCCACGTCACGCGTGCGAACGGTACGGTTCGTCTGCACGACTTTTGCCATTGCACTTAAATACTCACCAGAAGAAGACGGCAATGCCTCCACAATAGGCCGGAGCGCCCGTCGCTCATAGGCCGCCAAAATAGCAGGAAAAGCTTGTTCAACGTCTTCTTGTGAAATGGCATAGGAGCCATGCGACGCTTTCTCGTTCGCCAAAGCGACAAGGTAGTAACCGGCAAGTTGGATGAAGTACGGGTGTCCATAACTTTTCGAAACAAGCAGATCGTGAGCTTGGTCAGACAACGATAGACCTTTTGTCCTGGAGAATGCCTCGGCTATTGCAGCACTCGCCTCCTTTGGAGCAAAGACCCCCAAGCGTTCGTGTACCGCCCGACGCATGAACGTGCACCCCTCGTATTGAATAACTTTCTCATGAGCATACGGCAGACCCGCAACCGCAAGAATGATGTTGAATCCCTTGCGCGAGGCCATTTGAAACGCACCACATATAACAGACAGGTCTTGCAGAGAAATCTTTTGAATCTCATCAACCGAGACGAAAACGCCCTTCTTCGACTGTCTGCACGCCTCAAGAAACAGTACCTCGACGTCATCAATGCTGTTCACAACCGTTTTAGATGACGCGGGGCCACTGATATGCCCGCCACTGCCAAAAACGTTGATCTCAATCTCAGGGCTCATGGTCTTGGTAGCCGAGCCATGGCGCACAAGCCCGCGTGTAAAGCCGACAAGCGCCTTCTCAGCGTTGAGGTCGATAGTTTGCCAACCCGCCTCGGTCGCCATTTGGGAAAACTGTTCAAGAAGCGCCGTCTTGCCGCACCCGCGGTTACCTGTGATAAAGAGCGCACGGTCTTCGCTCCCCCGGTCAACAAGCGCGTAAGAGAACCTGCTCAAAAGCTCTTTACGTCCAAAAAAGAAATCAGGCTTGCCACCAAATACCGGAACAAACGGATTCTCAAACATAATGTCTCCTCACTGCGCATAGTACAAGAGACATCATACAGCAAATTCTATGGGTTCTAAAAATCTAAGAAATCTAGTCATACTGTCAAAATCTATGGAAGTATTTTGAGAACGCTACATCATCCGCAATGCCATGTGCGCCAGTAACTCCTTGACCCCTCGCGCATCAACGCCGACCTCGATGAGATCCAGGAGATGTTCAAGACGTACTAGAAACCATCAGCATTCAAACCGTCGCATGCCACCGCGGCCCCAGGCGGACCCGCATCGTCTCGAGATCCCACTCGGGGCTGCTCACATGCAAAAGCGCTCGCCCGCCCCATGGGGGACAGACGGGCACTTGTTCGTGCACGCCTATGGGTTCAGTGCTTAACCAACGTAGTCAGCGGCATTGTTACCGGCGATGCGACCAAAGACGTAGATGTCGGACATCGAGGTGGAACCGAGGCGGTTGGTGCCGATCTTGCCGCCAGCGTTCTCACCGGCTGCGTACAGACCGGGGATGGGATTGCCCTCAGCATCGAGAACCTCTGCCCCAGTGTTGATGCGCAGGCCACCCATGGTGTAGTGAACAGCGGGCTTGTAGGTCATGATGTAGTAGGGCGGAGTGTCGATACGGGACAGCTTGCCGCGATAGTTGAAGTCAGTGTCCTCGCCAGCGTCGGCCATTTCGTTCCAGTGAGCCAGGGTCTCCTTGAGGGCCTCGGCGTCGATGCCGAAGGGTTCGCAACACTCCTCGATGGTGTCAGCCTTGACGCACAGGCCGCGGGAGCTGAGGTTCTCGAACTCGTCGTAGTGGAACTCGACGACGCGAGTCTCGTCGGCAGCGGCCTGGTCCCAGATCTCGTAGGCACACTCGCCGGTCTGGGCGAGAATGGCGGGAGACAGGA
>USJP01000143.1 GCA_900555105.1 uncultured Coriobacteriaceae bacterium
TCTTTTTCAGCAACCCTTTCCTCGGCTGCTGTCACTATCCCGAACAGGTCGCCCAGAATGCTGGTACAGCGGTGCTGCAGGACTGCACGATTACGAAGCTCGGCGACAACAGCGATGGCGACCGTTGCAACTTCTACGGTGCCAACTCCATCGTCTTGTCTGTGAACGAAGGGTCTCAGGTTGTTCTCGGTGGATGCACGCTGAGCGCTACGAGCGAGGGCTCGAACGGCGTTTTTGCCACCGATTCGGGCGTGGCGTTTGTCGATGATTGCGGCATCGACACCTCCGCTGGCAATTCGCGCAGTTTGGATGCCACCTACGCAGGCGTTGTGGTTGCCTCGCAGGTCGACATCGCAACTGAGAGCGACCACTGCGCCGCTGTTGCGACCGACCGCGGCGGCGGAACCATTTCCGTTGTCGGCGGCACCTTCTCCACGGCTGGCCCTGGGTCGCCTCTTCTGTACTCTACGGGCAACATCCAGGTGAACGGCATTGTGGGTACCGCATCTGCCAGCCAGATTGCTGGTATGGAGGGCCTCAATACCATCCTTATCAACAACAGCGAGCTTGAGAGCACCAACACCGGTCTCACCGGTTCGGACCCGGTTGCCAACGGCGTCATCATCTATCAGTCCACTTCGGGTGACGCCGTGGCCACCACGGGCGATGCCACGAGCTTTCAGGCGGCATCTTCCACGCTCAAGGCCGCCATTACCTCGGGCACCATGTTTTACTTTACCAACACCACGGCAAACGTCGTGCTGTCCAACACCGTTCTTGACTTCGATTCTGCATCCAGCAAGCTTGCCTATGTGGCCGGCAACAACGCCAACAACTGGGGCACGCCGGGCAGCAACGGCGCCCAGGTGAATTTCACGGCCACAAACCAGCAGCTCACAGGCGATGTGTGCGCTGACACGACTTCTACGCTCAGTCTGTATCTCCTCAATGGAAGCATCTGGAGCGGATCGGCGAGTATCGAGGGCAGCGTCAACGGTGCCACCAGTTCTGCCCCGCTGAGCGCAAATGTGGACGGCTCTTCTACTTGGACCGTTACCTCTGATTCACACCTGAGCGCGCTCGGCGTTGCCACGGGCGGTAGCATCGTCGACACCGATGGCAACACGGTGACCATCGTCTCGGGCGGACAAACCGTTGTCCAAGGCAGCTCAAGCGTCACTGTTACCGTCGATGGCGACTATACCAGCGATTTTGTCATGTCCAGCGCCAATGAGCTTGCGACCGAGACGTACGACCGCAGCGCTTTCGACGAGTACTTCGGCACTACCACAGCATGGACGATGGGCCAGGTGGAGTAATCCTCGATTAAGCCGCCTTGCCTGCTTTTCCACGCGTTCAGGGGCATGTTGCCGCCTCGTCTGCTCGGGAAATCGATGCTTGGGTCAACCTGCCCACCTACCCATCTCTGCCCATCTCCTGCTCGCCGGCGAAGTCCGCCGTCTCCCTTAGGGATGGCGGGCTTCTCTCGTTTCCAGCTCCAAAATTTTTCTCCCCCGCATGTTGTCCTCACAACAGACGACCAAATTATTGCCGTTTTACAATTTTTTAAAGCCGGCCCTCAAAGGCGATCGGCCCAACCGGGAAAAGGAGACGCTCATGCAGGTCAAGAAGACGAGATTCGCCGCCGTAGCAGGTACGTGCCTGGCATGTATGCTGGCTTTTGCCGGCGTTGCTGTTGTCGCTTCAGGCGAGGAGCAAAAGGCAGCCAATGATGGCCAAGCCCAGGAAGTTATTGCTGACGCTGCCTTCGAGTACGACCAGTACGGCGTGATTGACGCCTCCTATTGGGCCGACAAGTTCCCGCTTGAGTACAATTCCTATCTCATGACAGCCATGGACGTGCCGCTTGAGTACGGCGAGTATATCGCCGAGGGCAATGTCGACACCACTTCGGTTGGCACCGAGCTGCTCGATGGCGACTATACCTCCACCAAGGTTAACTTCCTCGATGAAGACCAATACCCCGAAATCAAGACCCTCGGCAAGGGCTACGGCTACGCGAAGTACTACACCGAGCCGGGAGGCCACGCCTACTCGCTGTGGGTTGTCGCAAACAACGGCCGTCTTGGCGATCTTTCCGAGTCCAAGGGCAAGGTTTCCTGCTATGCCTGCAAGACTCCTCAGGTGCATTTCGACGCCGCCAACTACGAGGGCGAAGGCAGCTATTGGACCCAGCCTATCACCGAGTATAAGGACGCGTTCACTGAGAACGTCTCTTGCGTAAACTGCCATGAGAACGAGGACCCCACCACCAATGCGGTGCTTCGCGAGGATTGGATTCGCGCCATGGGCGACGACCTCGACGAGACCACGGTGGCCAACGCAGCCTGCGGCCAGTGCCATTGCGATTACTCCATGGCCCCCACGGTAGAGGAGGGCGCCGACGCTCCGTTCGAGTCCGGCGAGCCGGTTAGTCCCTACTTTGGCGGTCTTGCCAGCATGAATGCCGAGGATGCGCTCGCCTTCTATGACGAGTACGGCTTCTCTGACTGGACCTACGCCTCCACCGGTGCGCAGATGCTTGCCGTGCGCCATGCCGAGTTCGAGTTCAACTATGGTGCCAACCCCAGCCCCATGGCCAAGATGGGCTATACCTGCGCCGACTGCCACATGGGCACGGTCGCCGACGAGGAGACGGGCGTTGAGTACACCGACCACAACATCCAGAGCCCCCTCGACAAGCCTGAGCTTCTCGCCTCTTGCAACACGTGTCACACCGACCTGGCCAGCGAGGTTGCCTCCATCCAGGAAGACATCGACGGTCGCACCCATGAGCTGGGCTTGCGCGCCGAGCAGTTCATCTTCAACTTCGAGGACAAGGTCGCCATTCCCGACGCCGACGGCAACCTCGTCTTCGACATGGACACCGCCCTTGCCAACGGCTTGACGGAAGACCAGGTCGCCAGGCTCCAGGAGATTCAGCGTTATGCCTGCTACTACTGGAATTTTGCTGCCGCTGAGAACTCCGAGGGCGCCCACAACCCTGACATGTTTAATGACCTGCTTGAAAAGGGCAACGCCCTGCTCGACGAGGCCGACGAAATCCTCGGCGTGTCTTCTGTGATCGAGGCGTAACGCCGTCTCCGGTGACGCGTATTGGAGCCGGCCTGCATTTTGGCTGACACATGCCTGCCCCCATTTCCCGGCCAAGCACGCTTCGCCGAGAAATGGGGGTTTGCTACGGCGCACGATGTGCCTGCGGCGCTACGGCACGCCCGATGGCATGTGAGGCGCGCACGGGGATGTTTGCGCGTGGTTTGATGGACAACATGCCTGTTTGGCGGCGCTGAGCGCATGGGGGAGCATCCATATGGGGCCGCACGTTTGCGACCGCAAAGAGGTCGGCGGCCCTCGCCCTGACTTCCCTGTCATGCTTGCATCGCAGGTCAACCGGCATAAATATGCCTCCCATTCCTTGAACTTTACTTTCCGTGTCCAAGAAATGGGAGGCAGTTCATTGTGGTATGGCCCCGTTTCATCCCGGGATGTCAGCCACTTAAAGTGCTGCGGTTTCGAGGTGTTTTGCCTCTGCGTTTAACCCTCGCGATACCTGTTCATCATCGCGTGCTGCAGGTCCTGAGCGCTCGGCGGCGTCCAGGAAACGGCGTCGGCACCAGCGGCGATGGTGGCAAGGATGCTCTCGCCTGTCTTGCCGCCCGATGCCACGATGGGCATCTCGGGGGTGGCGGGCTCGAATGCTTGCGACAACCTCTGCTGTGTGCGCACCTGCGGCAACGTTGAGGATGGCCGCGCCGGCCATGATCTTGTTGTCAACGTCCTCATCATCTGCCAGCACTGTTGCCATCACGGGAATATCGATGACCGCCATGGTGCTCTCCACCGTCTCGGCACTGGCGGGAGCATTGAGCACGACGCCGGCCGCACCTTGCATCTCCGCCATCATGGCAAGCTCCACAACGCGCGAGCCTGTGGTGGTGCCTCCGCCGACGCCCACGAAAATGGGCTGCTGGGCCACGGTAAGCAGGGCCTGCGTGATAATGGGCTCGCCAGTAAAGGGATAGACGGCGAGGATGGCATCGGCATTGCAATTACGGATAACCGCCACGTCGGTCGTGTAGGCAAGCGACTTGATGTTGCGTCCCTTGATGGTGATGCCTGGGCAAACCGCAACCTCTTCGGGGACACGCGCGATAGGGGAGGTCAGACGGCCTTCGATGCGCACGCCGGAGGCGTTGCGCTCAACCTTGAGCGACGTCGAGTGCTGCTCGGGGGCGTTTGGGCTGCTCGGGCTGAAGAGGGTCTTCAACCCGGCATGAACCCCTGAGGTATGTATGCGCCCCCTGCCAGCCGGGTCCTTCTCGTTGTCTTCACTCATCGAGTGCTTCCTTCCACAATCGTGCGCTCAACCTGAACATGGCTGGTACGCATGGGTATTTCTTCTTCAGGCGCATCGGGGTGCGTGAGGTTGAAGAACTCATGCATAGCGCGGCGCCTTTCGGCAAACTCATCGTTGGAGGACTTGGATTCGGCGTTTTGAATGATGCGCTGCAGGTACTCATCAAACTGTGCAAGTTCCTGCTCATTAAGGCAATCAAGCACATCGGGCATTCCGTCGTCATCATCGCGCAAGCGGTTCAGCGCCTCACGACCCTTACGCGTGAGAGAAACGGAGACCTGGCCCGCCCCCGAAGGAGAGGGCTTGCGTGCGATAAGGCCCCTCGCTTCGAGTTTGGAGAGCAAATCGGCCACGGCTTGGCGGCTCATGCCCAGGATGTAGCCCAAATCCCTGGGTGTCGTCTCACTGGTGCCCGGGTTGAGACCCAAGATGCCCAGAAGGCGTCCCTGGCCATGCAGCCCCGGGATATCTGAATCGAGCTCATCGCGATGAAAATGATGTGCGAGCTTTGAACGGCCCACATGCAGTTTTGCCTGTATAAGAAGAGCATTGAGCTCACGTATCTGATTTATGATTTCGGCTTTGGTGGCGTCCATCGCCAAATCCTCCTTGATTCAAATAGCTACGAGCGTATCTATATACGTTGATGTATCCGCAAGTATATACCCGCAGCTCTCACACGTAAGTCCTAATGCGCGAAGGGAGCAATTGCTCCGACAAGTGCCCGTTGAATGGGGCGGTGTTTATGTTGTATGGCAAGGAGAAACGTCTTCCGCTGGGTAGGGCCTTGAGATTGGGTTCGAAGGAGCATGCCTTTTGAATGTGAACTGAGCCCGATCAGGCACGCAGAATGGGGCTGAGGGGACCCTTTAGGATTGCCGGCCACTTCTTCGCGCGGCGTTACGCT
>USJP01000144.1 GCA_900555105.1 uncultured Coriobacteriaceae bacterium
CCTCGGCTGCCAGTGCTGCTGCGGCGTTGCCGGCGACGGCTGCGACGGCGGCCAGGCTTGCGGCGCCCTTAACGGCGGTGCGACGGGTGATGGATGCTGCCATGATGAACCTCCTGTGACGTTGGTTTCCTCTCCGCTCGGGTGGAAGGTGGTCGCGCTGCTTTGCCTTGCGCTTGGTGCGCTTGGTACGCTCGGCATCGCGCTTTGCCTTCTTCCTCGGCGGCTGGCCCCATCCTAGGTCGCGCCGCTGGCCCTTCTCCATAGTCCGTCTGTTGGTTTGCGGGTGTGTTATCGTAACCCGGGGCGTAACCCACTTGTTTTACCTGCGAAAATGAAATAATGTCCTATTGAAAAGTCGGCGGGTACAAACAAGGGGTGATGAGGTTGGGACGTCGCGGTAGCGATGCTGCAGGGGACGGCGAGACCGTGCGCAGCGGTGCACCTGTGTTTGCGGCCCCCACTGTGGCCGACGCGCGCGTCGCCAACGCCGATACCGTCGATCCTTCGTTATCCGACGGGGACCAAGGCCCCCTGTCCCTTCCTCATGTGTGCTGGTTCTTCATGGGTCTGGGCGTCTATCGTGCTTGGATTGAGGTCTGCTTCGTCGGCTCGTTCGTGTCCTATCCCGCCCCGTATGGCATGAGGTCGCTTTTCGATGTTGCCTGCGTCGCGGTGCTTTTCGCTCTCGCCGTTTTGGCCCGCCGTGTGTCGCCGCTGTCAAGCAAGCCGGGGTTCGGTGCGTGCTCGGCCGCCCTCATGGCGATCGCGGCCGCACTGGGGTTCGTCGCCCTGGCGTGCCCCCAATGGGCCGGTGTCCTCAGCCTGCCCTCTTCAGTGATTGGCGGTGCGGGTGTCGCAATCACCATCCTGCTGTGGAGCGAACTGTACGGCTGCCTCAGCCCCATGCGCATCGCGCTGTACTACGCGCTCAGCCAGCTTGTGGGTGCTGCGGTCATCTGGACGCTCAAGGGGTTTGCGACGCCCTGGCTCGCCGCGTGGACGTGTGCTCTGCCGTTCATCTCCCTGGCGATGCTGCGCGGCGCCTTCAAGACATTGCAACCCGAGCAGCTCCCGCATCCTGCCGTGGCTCGTTTCAGCTTTCCCTGGAAGCCGGCGGTGCTCGTGTGCGTGTACGCCTTCGCCTTTGGCCTGCAGGAAGCCAACACCTACGCCATCACCGGCCCGCATTCGGGATTCGGGCTCATCGCGGCCTCGGCCAGCGTGGTTGTGGGAATCGTCCTGCTTGGTCGGCGCGTCGAGTTCGGTAGCCTCTACTCGATGTGGCTCCCGGCGCTCATGATGGTGTCACTCGTCTTGAGCCTTGTCGGCGCGGTCGGTGCGTTTTGGACGAGCTTCTTCATGAGCGTGAGCTATGGCGCGGCGGAGATATTCATCATGACGATGGTCGGGTCGCTGTGCCATCGCTACGGGGTGAGCGCCGTCTGGATCTTCGGCATCGAGCGCGGTGTTCGCATGCTTGCGATGATGGCAGGTCGCTTTGTCGAGCCCCTCGCGCACGGCTGGCCCGTTGCGGCAATCGTCGTCGCGGCGGCAGCGGTGGGTACCTGGCTTATCTTTTCGGAGCGCGGCACGTCTGCTAGCTGGGGTATTGTGCTCTACGAGGAGGGTGACGACCTTTACCGCACCGCCGTGCGCAACGCTTGCGGCCGTCGCTGCGCCGAGCTCGGACGTGCCCATGGCCTTACCGAGCGCGAGCAGGAGGTGCTGTTCCTCCTTGCCCAGCACAAGACCGCCGGCGACATCGAGCGGGAGCTATGTGTGGCCCACGGTACGGCCAAGGCCCACATCCGCCACGTGTACAAAAAGCTCGACATCCACGCCCGCGAGGAGCTGTTCGACCTGGTAGAGCAGGGAGAGGGGGACCGATAGGCGAGACGCTCGGTCTTTCGGAGTCCACCGTCAAGACGCACGTGCGCCACATTTACGAGAAGTGCGGCGTCCACAGCCGCGCCGAACTCATCGCCCTGCTCGACCGCGTGCGTCAGGGGTAGACGACGGCGCCTGCCGAGCTCCGTGCGCTGTACAATCTTCCCAATATCCGCTCCCGATACTGCGAGGTTCCATGGGACTGTCATCTGAGGTCTCGCCATCCGCTTCATGGCGGAGCATCCCGGCCGTCTTCTTCGGCTATGGCTTTCTTTACGCGTGGGGTTATGTGTCGTGGAGCACGGCGTCGCTCGCCACGAGATCGGTGAACGGCGGCGAGTTCGACCTGTCGTGGCTGGTCTCGGCGGTGGTTGTGCCCGCTTTGCTTGTTGTTCTAGCCGTGCTCGGTGCGAGGCGCGACCTTGAGCATAGCCGGGCGGCATACATCGCGGCGCCCAGCTTGGCAGCCTTGGGAACGGTGCTTTCGGTGATGTACCAGCATGTTGGGCAGCCGACGCTTGCCTGGGTGCTTGCCGCTGTGAGCGGTGTGTGTACGGGTGCGGCGAGCGCCTTGTTCAGCCTGCTGTGGAGCCTGACCCTCTCGCGTCTCGACATGGCGAGCTTGGAGACGGTCGTGCCAGTGTCGTTTATCGCCAGCGCTCTGTGCGCGGTCGTCGTGCCGTCGCTGGCACAGTTCCCGGCGCTCGTTGTCGCGCTCCTGCTTGTGGCGGCGTGCGCGTTAACGCTGAGCCGTGCCCGTGCGTGGGTTGATGGGGAGGGCTCCGCCGAGTTTGACGGAGGCGCGACTGGAGCCTATGCGCCCGAGGCAGCGTCGGCCATCGTGCGCATGCTCGCCTTTGGCGTCATCGCCTGGATGGTCATGAACGCTGTCCCGGTGGCTTCGGGTGCCGCACCCTTTGGCGGGGCTTTCATCGTCGGCGTCGATGTCGCAGGTGTCGTTGGCTATCTGCTTTCTGTTGCGTTCGCGCTGCTCATCATTCGTTTTGCCGTGCGTGTTGACTTTCAGGCCCTTGTGTCCATGACGCTGCCGGTGCTCGTGTTGTCGATGACCCTGTTTGCCTTTGATTCGAGTGCGGCGAAGTTCTGTGCGGGCGCGCTCAATGTTGCGCTCGACTCGTGCTGTGAAATCATCCTCCTGCTGTACTTTATTCGCATTGCGCAGGGACGTCCCGAGCGCCGGGCGTTTTGGCTGGCACTGGGGTCGGCGGCGAGTTATTTGGGGGTGCTGCTTGGTCAGCTGCTGAGCGGGTGGTGCGCTCGCGTCGGCGTGGTTGAGGCAAACCCGGCCTTGTTTGGGCTCATCGTCGTCTGCGTGTACGCGTTTGCAACGGCGCTCATCCCGCAGCGTTCTTATGAGGCACAGCCGGCGTGTGTCCAGCCGAGTTCCGCTGGGGGAGTGCGGGTCGTCCCGGGCACTGCTGGCGAACTTCCACACGAGGGCGCTGCGGTCGAATCTGCGGTCGAGTCATCTGACCCCATCGTGGCTGGTGTTGCACGCGTTGCCGCACGCTATCAGCTGTCGCCGCGCGAGGCCGAGGTGTGCGAGTACCTGGCGCGCGGCCGCTCGCAGACGTACATTCGCGAAGCGCTGTTCTTGTCCAAGAACACGGTGGCAACCCATGTGCGGCGCATCTACACCAAGCTCGACGTTCATTCCAAGCAGGAGCTTATCGACCTGGTAGAGGGTCATGAAGAATAAGGAGGTCGTCCGTTTTCGGACGACCTCCTAGGCTTTGTGGCGCATGTTGTGCCGTTCATGCCCCGACCTTGTGCTAGCCCTGCGCAAGGTCGGATGCTGGCGCTGAGCATGGCCTTGCGGCCTCGCTCTAAAGCATCCTAGACGCCCACTTTACGCGAGGTCGGCGGCAATCTGGTCGGCGACGAACCAGCCAGAACCCATGGCGTTGCCCACCGAGGAGCCGGGGTTGGTGAAGTAGGGCACCGTGTACATGGAGCCGGCGTCGACGCCGGCCACGTACAGGCCGGGGATGGCGTTGTTCTGGGTATCCACGGCGTGCAGGCCGCTGTCTACCTTGACGCCGCCGTTCGTGCCCCAGGCGCTCGGCACGTACTCAAAGGCGTAGAACGGAGCGGTGGCAACGGGCTTCATGAAGCAAGCGAGCTTGTAGAACTCGGTGTCCTCGCCGGCCTCGCACATGGCGTTGTAGCTCTCGACCGTCGAGACGAGGTTCGTGAGACCGAACTTCTCGACGACCTCCTCGAGGGTGTCGGCCTTGATGCCCCAGCCCTCCTCGATGGCCTGCTGCAGGTGATCCTCGGCGTTTTCGGGCGTGGGGTTGTAGTAGCCCGCCTCAGCGCCTGAGACCCATTCGGCAGGCTCGCCCAGGTAGGCGTAGATGCCCTCGTTCTGGCAGGCGTTGTAGTAGTCGGCGTCCATGACGACCCAGGCGTGGCCGGCGCGTGCGAGCGCCTCGCCGCCCTTGGCGAGCGGCAGTGCGGCCACGTCGCCCTCGTTCACGAAACGACTGCCCGTGCCGTCCACGTACAGGCCGCCAAACAGCCAGTAGCCATAGTGCTCGTTGAGGTTCTTCCACTCAGGTGAGAAGGGCCAGCTGTCCGTGGCCGGAGACACGGCGCCGCACTCGTTGCCCAGGATTGCGAAGGGGCGATCGAGCACGCCGCCGGCGTCGAGGACCATCTGGATGCCGGTGCCGTCGGACACGGTGTTGCCAAGCGGGAAGATAGGCGTGTTGAAGTGCTCCTGCTGCATCTGGGTGTTGCCCAGGAAGCCGCCCGTGGCGATGACGGTCGCCTTGGCGCGATAGTCCACGACTTTGCCGTCAACCGTGGCTTGCACGCCCACGGCCTTGCCGTCTTCCATGAGGATGGCGTACACGGCGGCGCCGAAGGTCACCGTGCCACCGTTTGCCTCGATGTCGGCGACGATGGGCTCGGTGCGGTCGGTTGGGCTGGCGTCAATGTAGTGACGGCCGCGGAAGCCTACGCCGTAGGCGTCCTCCCACAGGTGCATGGGGATGCCCAGCTCGCACATGCGGTCGATGGAGGGACCGGTGCCAGCCAGGACGTTCTTGAGCAGCTTGGCATTGACGGAGCCGTTGGAGAAGCCGTACATGTACTTGAACATGTCGTCGAGGGAAACCCAGGCGTCCTCGTCCTTCTGGATCTGCGTCTCGCAGGCGTTGGGGCCGCCGCACTGAGCCCAGTCGGACACGACGGCGCTGACGCCCTTCTCGAGCAGGCACACCTTGAAGCCCTGCTCGACGAGGTGGTCGGCGGCCATGAGGCCGGCAATGCCGGCGCCTGCGATGACGACGTCGCACTCGACGGTCTCGTCGGCCGTCTCCTGGGCGGCACGAGCAGAGGTGCCGTTGCGGTCGTCGACGACGGG
>USJP01000145.1 GCA_900555105.1 uncultured Coriobacteriaceae bacterium
GCGGGGCAGCAGGGTATGCATAAGCGTGCGCTGCGCGTGGGGTGACTGCGACGGTCGAGCCGCAGGGGCTCGTACGGCTGCTTGTTGCCCTGCATGCCGAGGACTTGCGTGCTTGTGCGGAGCAGCGCGGGACCGATCAGGTTGCGACGTCCGCGCCTCAGGCGAAGGCGCAGAACACCCTGGATCACGCTGCCCCGCGACAGGTGCGCAGCCAGGGCGGCGTGCCGTCGCATGATTGCGAAGGGCGGCTCCATACGCCAAGCGACACCGATATTATCAACGCCATCAAGGAACCCATCGTGCTCGCCCCGGTCGTGCATCTCTCACAGGACATCGAGTGCCTCGTTGCGGGCATGGACGACCCTGTGCCTACGGTGTGTGTCGCTTCGGCGCGCGGCGGTGTCGGCAAGAGCGCGATTGCCGTGATGGCGGCCCTTGCGCTTGCGCACAGAGGCCTCAATGTCTCGCTCATCGACCTTGATTTTCAATTCGGCACCTGCCTGGGGTATCTCGGCAGCGGCGAGACCGACGGCCTCATCGATTCGGGATGCACAGATAAGACCGTGTCGGTCGACGCCCGCACGCTTGCCCGGTGCCGCTGCACGCCGTGTCGGGGTCTTGCGGCATATGAGTTCTGCCGCATGCCCGAACAGGCGGAGCTCCTGTTCGGGGTCTCAGCGCAGCTGGTGCGGGCGGCGCGGACGGGCAGCGACGTGGCTGTGGTGGATTTGCCCGCGGGTGTCAACGAGACGGTGGCTCAGGCGATCGAGCTTTCAGACCGATGCCTGTTCGTGGCAGATCAAGGGGCTCTGTCGCTGGAGTCGGTCAGTGCCCAGCAAGCGCTCTGCGCCCGTCTGGGGATTCCGCGCACCAAGCTCATAACCGTGATGAACCGCTGCGACCCACGCCACCGTGACGAGGGGTTTCTCCAACGAGCGAGCTTTGAGACGCAGGCCCCGCAGGTGGTGCGCGTGCTCGACGGCGGTGCCGATGTGACGCAGATGCTCTCCATCGGCCATGCTGCCGACCTCATCAGGATACAGAACAAGTTCGCTCTGTCGGTGGACGCGCTCATGGCACAGGTCTGCTCCGGTCTTGGGATTCAAGGTTTCGAGGGAGCCCAAGAGGGGTGGGCCCCACCTGAGACGGGTGCGGTGCCGGGCAAAACGCGCAGGCGCAAGGGTAAGGTCGCCGAACAGGAGGCGCCATGTCCGTTCTAGAACGCGTGAGACAAAACGAAGGTGTGGCCGGCCCCACGTCTCAACACATGCGTCGACTTCGCACCCAGCTCAAAGAGGGCCTTGTCGATCACTTGGGCTATCGCGAGCTTGCTCGCATAGCGGAGGGTCCCGACGCTCAAAAGGCACGTGCCGAGCTCACCATTGCGCTTACGGCTGTTATGAACGAAGGCGGCTTTGAGTCGCTGGGGGTTTCGGAGCGCGACGTTCTTGCACGAGAGACCTGCGACGACATTGTCGGCCTGGGTCCGCTTGAGGCATATATGGGCGATGAGACCGTGAGCGAGGTCATCGTGAACGGGACGGAGTCGCTGTACTTTGAGCGCGCGGGCACCCTGCACAGGGCGCAACGCGTGTTCGACACCGATGAGCAGATTCGCGCCGCCATCGACCGGATTATTGCCCCCCTGGGCCGCAGGCTTGACGAGCAGAGCCCCATCGTGAACGCGCGTCTCAAAAACGGGTATCGCGTCAACGCCGTGATTCCCCCTGTGGCGGTGGACGGTCCCTTGCTCACCATCCGCAAGTTTATGAGCGGCATCACCACATTGGACGAAATGGTGGGCCTGAAGTCGCTTCCCGCCTGGTATGCGGGTCTTTTGGGGGCGGCGGTGCGCACCCGGCAGGACATCGCCGTGGTGGGGGGAACCGGATCGGGCAAGACGACGTTGCTCAACGCTCTGTCGCGCCAAATCGATCCGGGCGAACGCATCGTGACCATCGAGGACTCCGCTGAGCTCAAGTTTGCTTCCGAGGCGCACGTCGCCCGCCTTGAAGCCCGCGACGCCTCCATCGAGGGCACGGGTGAGGTCACCATTCGCATGCTCGTCATCAATGCGTTGCGTATGCGGCCCGATCGCATCGTGGTGGGAGAGGTACGCGGCGGTGAGGCGGTTGACATGCTGCAGGCCATGAACACAGGGCACGACGGATCGCTCACCACGTTGCATGCAGGTTCGGCGCGCGAGGCGGTCCTGCGCCTGGTCATGATGGCGCGCTTCGGCATCGATCTGCCCCCCGACATCTTGGAAGGCCAAGTGGCGACGGCGCTCGACCTCATTGTTATGACTCACCGCCTGCCGGGCGGTGAGCGCAGGGTCGGGGGTCTCACGTGCGTAAATCTCTCTGACGATGGGCGGGTTGGCCTGCGCGAATGCGTGCGTTACGATGACGTGTCCGATACCTGGGAGATGGTGGAGGAGCCACCATTCGTGTCCGAAGGCGTGCGCACGGGCGTGATATCGAGACGGGAGGCCGACGCATGGCTGCCGTCTTAGCGGTGTGTTCCGCTGTGTGCGCCGCATTTGCGACTGGCCTGCTTGTGGACGCGGTAGGCCGCCTGCGCCCTGGGAGGGTCTCGGTCAAGCGTGACCTGCGGGTGGCCCAGCGACTTCTTGCTGTGGCCGAGCTGCTGGGTCATGGAAGGGCGGGCCGTGCCGTTTTTGGGTTGCCGGGTGCCGCGATCCTGGCCGAAAAACTGCGAGGGCTGCTTGCGGCGCATGGCATTGCAGCCACGCCGCAGGGGACACTTGCGGTGCTGTGCATGGTCTCTCTTGCTGCCTGTCTGACGGGTGTGCTCGTGAGCACCTCGCTTCTGGGCGGGGCAGTGGGCCTGGCGGCGATTGGCGCACTTGTGAGTGCCGCGCTGGGGTCGCAGACGCGCAAGGATCGAAATGCGCTTGCCGCCCAGATGCCTGATGCCTTGAGGTCGCTTTCAGGGGCACTTGGAGCGGGCAAGTCGCTTTCCCAGGCGATAGAGCACGTGGGCCGCACCCTAGGCGAGCCCATGGGGCCGCAGTTCCTTCAGGCGTCGTTTGAGATTGCCTCCGGTCGTAGCGTCGAAGAGGCGGTCGAGGGGTTGTGCCAGCGCATCGATGCACCGGGCATCGCGCTGCTCGGCACGGCCCTGCAGATATCCCAGCGCACGGGCTCTTCGCTCAACGACCTCTTCGCCCAAACGGCCCAGATGGCCTCGGACAGCGTGGCGCTGCGCCGCGAGCTCGAGGTCAAGACCTCTCAGGTGCGCCTGTCGGCGAAGGTCGTCGCAGCCATGCCCGTCGTGCTCTGCGGGGCCCTCACGTTGCTGTCGAGTGACTATCGGGCGGGACTGAGTCTGCAGGCAGGAAAGACATGCCTGGTAGTGGCTGCACTTCTCGATTTGTCTGCGTTGCTTTTGGTGAGGCGCGTCATGTCGAGGAGTCTCAAGTGAGCGCGCTCATGTGGCTGGGCGCGACGCTTGCCTGTTTGTCGGCGGCCCTTGCGGTGTGGACGGTGACCTCGCCTGCGGGTCTTTCGCTGGTGCGCGGCCTGCTTGGACGGCTTCGCGTGCGTATAGAGGGCCTTGGGCGTGGCGGGGTTGCGTCCAAAGGGCCTCCAGGGGTAACAGGCCCGCTGGCGAAACTCCTCGCTGGCTTGGGCAAGGCGACCCGCTTTGACATGAGACGGGGAGGGGAGGCGCGTGCAAGGGCGGGTGACAAAAGCCGCTGCCTCGATGAGCTGCCCGAGCTTATCGACGTCGTAGCCTTGGGCATGTCGGCCGGCATTTCGTTCGACGCTGCCTTGGGCATCTATTGCGACAAGTACGACACGATGTTGGCAGACGAGCTGTCTGATGCGATGCGGTCATGGGAGCTGAGCCTCACGACGCGCTCTGAGGCGCTTCGCGTATTGGCGAGTCGCCTGGACGTCCCTGCCTTCACAACCTTTGTGGACACGGCGACCGAGTCGCTGGCATTCGGCGCCCCTCTCACGAAGGCTTTGGGAGAACAAGCCCAGGCGGTGCGTCGTGCCCGGCGCGCCGATGTGCAGGAACGCATCGAGAAGGCGCCCATCAAGATGCTCGTCCCCACGGGGACGCTCATCCTCCCGGCGATGCTGCTGGCGGTTTTGGGGCCGCTTCTCGCATCGCTTTCCGAGCTCACGGGATGAGGCCTCGGTATTGATAAACCAAGCGGCGCTGTGTGCGCCGGAAAGGAGCGTGCGTCATGTTGAAGAAGAATGAGCGGATGGGTGCGATGTGCCAGGCTCTGACGCAGGGCGGGGCGGCTGTTTTGGCACGGGTGCACGTCACAGCCCTGCGGGCTGGGGCTGCTGCGCGGCGGGGTGTGCGCACGTTGCGCGATGAGGAGCGTGGTCAGGGAACCACGGAGTACGCCATCCTCGTGGGAGTGCTTGTCGTCATCGCGATTGTGGCCATCGTCGCGTTCAGGGGTCGTATCCAGAGCCTGTGGGACTCCATCGCAAGCGCCATCAACGGCTTGTAATGCCCGTGTTTGCCCATCGGGAGCAGGGAAAAGGGTCTTCTTCGGGTGGGGGCCAGTTGCATAAGGCGGCTGTAGTCGGCGTCGTTCTTGTCGTCGGTGCGGTGATTCTTGCTGCTGTTGGCGTGCTCTTTCCTCGACCCGTCGGTGATTCGACGGCGCTCCCCGCTCAGGGTACCGAGGGACAGGCAGTGGGGCAGGTGGATGAGCGGCCGATTGCTGTGATCCCTGCAGGGCTCCTCCCCACGGTGTTCTCCTTTTGCGTCGACGTCGAGGTCGGGCCTGCTTCCTATGCCAGGAGCCCCCTGGGCGTACGGGCGAGTTGGGAGGTGGCGCTCGGGTTGCCCGATGTGGCTTCCCAAGTGCTCCAGATATATGAGGAGCAAAGCAACGTCGATCTCCACTACGGTGGCTACCTGGACTTTCTTGGAAACGTTTGGGCTTGTGCTGTGTCTTGCCCGTCATGGGTCGAGGTTGTCGTCGTGCAGGACCAAGGCGGGGAGGGGGCCTATGCTGGGTCGCATTCGCAAAAAGGGCCGTGCCTTGTCAGTGTCATGCGGCTGGGTCAGGAGGCGATTGAAGACGCCGGGGGCCAAGCTTGAAAGGAGGGCGCGCGATGAGACGGGCCAGTCGACGGTGGAGTACCTGGCGGTCCTTGTCGGCGTCGCCGCCGTGGTCGTGGGGCAGATGGATCTCAGACATGGTTCCCTCCTGTTTTTTATCCCAATCGGAAATGATTTTTTCCCATTTGGCAGTCCGTTGCGGCTGCCGCTTGCTT
>USJP01000146.1 GCA_900555105.1 uncultured Coriobacteriaceae bacterium
TCAGCGGCCGCATGCCCCAGCAACCGCACGCACCACGGCGACCGCATGCACCACACCACCGCGTACCATGGCAGCCCCATGCGCCGCGCGAACATGCGCCCGCGCAGGCCCCAAGCTAAGAAACCCGCCTCGCCCGCGCTCAAATGGGCACGTTAACCGCCCATATTAGATGTATCATGCCATGGTCTAGCAACCGCACACAGGAAAGGGGAACCCATGAGCAACAAGGGCAAGAAGGTCAAGGTCCACTACGTTGGCACGCTCGACAACGGTGAGGTGTTCGACAGCTCGCGCGAGCGCGACAAGCCCATCGAGTTTACCTGCATGAAGGGCCAGATGATTCCCGGCTTTGACCGCGCGGTCGAGAACATGCAGGTAGGTGACGTCATCGACGTTCACATCGAACCTCAGGACGCCTACGGCATGCCCGACCCCAAGAACGTGCTCAAGGTCAAGTTCGGCGAGCACCTCTACTTCTACGACGAAAACGACAAGCCGATCATGATGACCATCAAGTCGGCCCAGCACGGCAAGGCCACCTTTGTGGGCATGAAGGACAAGGACCTCGCCCCCATCGTAGTCAACGTCGGCGAAACGCACACCATCATCGCCCGCAAGATGGGCAAGCGTTCGCTGCCGGTCGTCGCCGCCAAGAACGACATCGTCGAGTTCGACACAAACCATCGCCTGGCCGGCAAGGCCCTTAACTTCAACATCGAACTGCTCGAGGTCGAAGAGTAGACAAAATCCCTGGCAGCCGGCCCAACAAGGCATCAACTGGTACCTGTTGAGTTTCCATCCGCCCGCACACGAAGGACGGCTTGTCGGGTCCAGTTCGCGCCCAAAAACAGCCCGGCGAACTCTCGGGGGCGGACGCGCGGGCAGCTCTTCTACCCATCGCGCAACGCATCACCAACAAGAAAGGCCTGCAGGTCAACCCGTTTTTCGGGCGCCTGCAGGCCTTTCTCGTACCTGAGTTATCGCAAAGGGAGGCTACTTCTCCTGCGCCATGCGGCGATAGTGGTCAAAGCGACGCAACGCGTCCTCCTTGCCCTGCTCAAAGAGCCTCTCCGCCTCCTCGGGGAAGGTCTTCGTAAGCGAGGCATAACGGTTCTCTCCCACAACAAACTCCATGTAGTCCATGGTGGGCTCCTTGGAGTCCAGGGTCATGGGGTTTTCCTTGCGCGGGTCGTAGTGGTACAGCGTCCAGTAACCGCTCTCAACTGCACGCTTCATCTCACCCTGAACGTCGTGCATGCCGCACTTGAGGCCATGCGAGGTGCAGGGCGCGTAGGCGATGATGACAGAGGGGCCGTTGTACTCCTCGGCCTCCTTAAGTACCTTGACCAGCTGGTTGTAGTTGGCCCCCATGGCCACCTGGGCAACATAAACGTTGCCGTAGCTCATGAGGATGGAGCCGAGGTCCTTCTTGCCAGTCTTCTTGCCGCTTGCCGCGAACTGCGCGACGGCGCCGGCGGGCGTGGCCTTGGAGCTCTGGCCACCGGTGTTGGAGTACACCTCGGTGTCCACGACCAGGACGTTTACATTGGCGCCGCTGGCAACCACGTGGTCGAGGCCGCCGAAGCCAATGTCATACGCCCAGCCGTCGCCGCCGAACATCCAGAACGTCTTCTTGGCAAGCTGGTCCTTGAACTTGAGAACCCCCTCGCACACCTTCTTGGCGCTGTTGGTGAGCGAGTCCATCGAGGTCTCGATGGCCGCCACGAGCTCGTCGGAAGCCACGCGCGACGCGTCGAAGTCGTCGAAAGCGGCAAGATAGGACTCGCACACAGCCTTAACCTGCTCCATGACAACGGGGTCGGGCGTGTCGCCCTTGTCGTCCTTCATGTTCTCCAGGCCGCACGCAAGCACCTTCACGAGCTTCTCCACGCGGGCCTTCTCAGCCGCACGCTGCTGGGTGGAGCCCAGGTAAAGGCCAAGCGAGAGCTCGGCGTTGTTCTCGAAAAGGCTGTTGGTCCAAGCAGGGCCGAAGCCGCGCTTGTTCGTGGTGTAGGGGATGCCGGGGAAAGGCGAGCCCCAAGCCTGCGAGCAGCCCGTGGCGTTTGCCCAGTACACGCGGTCGCCGAAAAGCTGGGTGAGAAGCTTGGCGTAGGGCGTCTCGCCGCAGCCCGCACAGGCCGCGGAGAACTCGAGGAGCGGCTGCTTGAACTGCGAGCCCTTGACCGTGTAGGGGTCGAACACGCTGCCCTTGTCGGTGAGGCCAAGGCCGTACTCCCACAGCTCGCGGCTTGTCTCGGTAAGCTTGACAGGCTCCATGACCAGGGCGTTTGTCGGGCACACGTCAGCGCAGCTGCCACAGCTCGTGCAGTCGAACTGGCTCACCTGGATGGTGAAGCGCATGCCCTCGGGCAGGTTCTTGCCTCCCTTGAGTGCCGCCGTCTCAAACCCCGCGGGAGCGGCCGCGGTCTCCTCCTCACTCACCAGGTAGGGACGGATCGCAGCATGGGGGCACACGAAGGCGCAGCGGTTGCACTGGATGCAGGCATCGGCCTTCCACGCGGGCGTCTTCACGGCAATGCCGCGCTTCTCGTAGGCGGTGAGACCCATGTCGATGACGCCGTCCTCGTAGCCCGCAAACGCGCTCACGGGAAGCTCGTCGCCCTTTTGGGCGTTCACGGGACGCAGGATGTTCGTGACCACGGCCGGCAGACCCTCGTCACTTGCGCATGCGTCGAGCTCGGCATTTGCCCAGCTCGCAGGGACCGCGACCTCCACACACCTCTGGGCGCCCTCCTCGATGGCGGCCACGTTGCTCGCCACCACGGCGTCGCCCTTGCGCGCATAGGACTTGCGGGCCGCGTCCTTCATGTAGTCGAGGGCCTCCTCAACAGGCATGAGACCGGCGATCTTGAAGAACGACGCCTGAAGCACGGTGTTGATGTGGCTGCCCAGGCCCACGCGGTGCGCGATCTCAACCGCGTCAACGGTGAAGAGGCGGATGCCGTTCTGAGCGATATAGCGCTTCATCTTGCCAGGCAGGTTGGCGTCGAGCTCCTCGGCCGTCCAGCTCGTGTTGAGCAGGAACGTGCCGCCCGGCTTCACCTCCTGCACCATGTCGTACTGGCGCACATAGCTCTGATTGTGGCAAGCGACGAAGTCGGCGCGCTTCACGTAATACGTGCTGCGGATGGGCTTCTTGGAAAGACGCAGGTGCGATTTGGTCACGCCGAAGGACTTCTTGGAGTCGTATTCGAAATACGCCTGAGCAAACATGTTTGCACAATCGCCCAGGATGCGGATGGTGTTGTGGTTGGCGCCCACCGTGCCGTCGCCGCCCAGGCCCCAGAACTTGCAGCTGTAGGTGTCGGCGTCCTCAAAGTCCTCGAGGGCGTGCACGGGAAGAGACAGGTTGGTCACGTCGTCGACGATGCCGATGGTGAAACCACGCTTGGGCTGGTCGGCAGCCAGGTTCTCAAACACGGCGACGATCTGCGCGACGTCGGTGTCCTTGGACGACAAGCCGTAGCGGCCGCCAATGACAAGCACCTTGCCCGCGCGGTCGCTGTTCGCGATGACACTTGAAACGTCCAGGTAGAGAGGCTCGCCGGCCGAGCCCATGCACTTGCAGCGGTCGAGCACTGCGACGCGCTCCACGCTTTGGGGCAAGGCGCCCAGGAAGTGCTTCGCCGAGAAGGGACGGTAGAGGTGCACCTGCAAGAAGCCGTAGCGCTTGCCGGTACCCGCAGTCTGGGCCTTGGCGTTCAGGTAGTCGCACGCCTCCTGCGCGGTACCCGAGACGCTGCCCATGGCAACCACGACGTCGGTCGCGTCGGGCGCGCCGTAGTAGTCGAACACGTGGTGCTCGCGGCCTGTCACGCCGGCGACCTGCGCCATGACGCCCTCGACCACATCGGCCAGCTCGTCGTAGGCGGTGTTGTTCGCTTCGCGCACCTGGAAGTACACGTCGCCGTTCTGTACGGTGGCGCGCAGCATAGGGTGCTCGGGGTTGAGAGCGCGCGCCCTGAAGCGCTCGAGCGCCTCGGTATCCATGAGCGCGGTGAGCTCCTTGGTGTCGGGCATATCGATGCGCGAGAGCTCATGTGAGGTACGGAAACCGTCGAAGAAGTGCATGAACGGGACGCTGCCCTTCACGGCGGCGAGGTGCGCGACGGCCGCCATGTCGGCCGCTTCTTGGACGCTTCCCGAGCTGAGCTGCGCAAAGCCTGTGTCGCGGCATGCCATGACATCGGAGTGGTCACCGAAGATGCTCATGGCGTGCGTGCCCACCGTGCGGCTCGCCACGTGCAAGACGCACGGCAGGCGCTCGCCGGCAATGCGGTAGAGCACGGGAACCATCAGCATGAGGCCCTGGCTCGAGGTGAAGCTCGTGCCCAGGCCTCCTGCCTGCAGCACGCCGTGGATGGCCCCGATGGCGCCCGCCTCGGACTGCATCTCAGTCAGCTGCACGCGCTGGCCGAACATGTTCAGACGGCCCTGCGCGCTCCATCGGTCGGTGTGCTCGGCCATGGGCGAGGACGGCGTGATGGGGTAGATGGCCGCCACCTCGGTGAAGTCGTAGGCAACGTGGGCCGCGGCCTGGTTGCCGTCGACGGTTACATAGTTGCTCATTGTGAAGCCCCTCTCCGCAACGATGGTTTGAAAACGCGAGCGGGGGCGCGCTGAACGGCCCCCGCGGAATGTCGGTGTATGGAAGCTGCTACTTCTTCACCAGGTTCTGAAGGCCCAGCTCCTCGACGGCGGCCTCCCTCATCTTGTACTTGAGGATCTTGCCGGCGGCGTTCATGGGATAGGACTCCACGAACTTGATGTAGCGGGGCACCTTGTGGCGAGCGATGTTGCTCATCATGAACTCGCGGATCTCGTCTTCGGTCATGGACTCGCCCTCCATGAGGATGATGCAGGCCATGGCCTCCTCGCCGTACTTCACGTCAGGCACGCCGATGACCTGGCAGTCGCTGACCTTGGGGTGCGTGATGACGAAGTCCTCGATCTCCTTCGGGTAGATGTTCTCGCCGCCGCGGATGATCATGTCCTTCAGGCGGCCGGTGGCCACGAAGCAACCGCGCTCGTCACGCATGAGCAGGTCGCCGGAGTGGAGCCAACCGTCCTCGTCCACCGTCTTGAAGGTGGCATCGGGCATCTTGTAGTAGCCCTTCATGATGTTGTAACCGCGCGAGCAGAACTCGCCGATCTCGCCGTCGGGCAGCTCCTCGCCAGTGCTGGGATCGATGATCTTGCACTGTACGTGCGGGAACGCGTAGCCCACGGTCTCGGTGCGCAGGTCGAGCG
>USJP01000147.1 GCA_900555105.1 uncultured Coriobacteriaceae bacterium
CCCCGCGCGTCCCACCTACTTCGTCTTCATCTCGCCGATGCGGTTTTCCACGATCAGCGCCTCACCGTCGGCATTGCGAATCGTCTCCTCAACGGCGTGCAAGTCGCGGGGGTCGAGGATGAGCCTGATCATATTCGCAGGTAGACCAGCACATTCAACAGGCATGACGACCATCGTGGTCTTGGGGCCCGTGTGTGCCAGAAGCGCTTCACGCAGCGCGTCGACGCGCCTGGTGACCACGTCGAGCTGCACGCGGCGCTTTCCCAGCGAAAGCAGCTTGTCCAGCGTCAGGGTGTACACCATCACCAGGACGATGCCGTACATGACGCGGTTGAGGTCGGTGAAGGGGACCTGTACCAGCAGAATAAGGAAGTCAAAGACATACATGGTGCCCGAAATGGGCAGGCCAAAGCGCTTGTTGAGCACGAGAGGTGGGATGTCCATGCCGCCTGTGCTCGCGCCCAGCCTGATGACGAGGCCCAGGCCGCAGCCAATGCACAGGCCGCCGAAGAGGGCGCACAGGAAGGGGTCGGTCGTCAGCACGGTGTCGCCGAGCAGGCCTTGGACGCAGCCAAGCAGCGTTGGGTAGGCGATGGTGCTTGCCAGCGTGCTGAGGGCAAACGTCTTGCCGAGTGTGGCGAGACCCACGACGAACATGACGAGGTTGAACGCTCCCACGAAAGGCGCCAGGGGGATGCCTGTGGCGTGTTGCACCGCCAGGCCGATGCCGGTCGTACCTCCCGTGACCAGGCCTCCCGGCACCACGAACACCGCAACACCCAGGGCATACACCAAGTTGCCCAAGATGATCCAAGCCAAGAGAGAGACAACTTGCTTGCAAGTCCTGGTTACGCGCTGTTCCTTCTCACCCACGCTGTCCTCCTTTATAAAAAAATCCACGCCTGCGAGATTTTCCCTAACAGACGTGAATCGAGGCGTGGGCCTAATACAGATGGTGCCTATAGCTTTGTCAGCACGGCGAAGTATAGCATGCCGATTCCTCACTTGGCATGAGAACCGCCGTGGAAAAGAAAGAGGGCCGCTCGCATATGCGCAAGCGGCCCTCGGTTTCAATCGGTACAGCTGGCTCTAGATCTTTTCGACCTGGCACAGGGCTGCGCGGTAGGGCGGGAAGCCGGTAATGGGGCAGAAGTCGCGCGAGATGAGCAGGTTGACGTCTGCCTTAGCCCAGCCGTGGAAGATGTCCACGACGCCGGGGAGCACCATGTTGGTCACTTCAACCTTCATGAAGATCTCGCCCAGGTGGTTGAACACGCGCACGTCATCACCGTCGACCAGGCCGCGCTCAGCCGCGTCCTTGGGGTGCAGGCGCACGACGGGATCGGGCATGAACTGGTTGAGCCATGGAAGTCCGCGCAGCTTGGAGTGCGTGTAGTAGGGCACGCGGCCGCCGGAGTTGAGCACGAGCGGGTAGTCCTTGGCGTACTCGGGGGTGCTCAGGGGGCTGTACACGGGCTCCTCGTACACGGGCAGGCCCTCATAGCCGTACTTCTCGTACACACCGCTGACCAGCTCGACCTTGCCGGAGAGCGTGTTGAAGCCAGACTTGCCGTCCTTGCGGATACCGCCGGTCTCGTAGCGCTTCGGCTCGGATGCGGGGCCCTCGATCATGATGCCCTCGGGATGGGCGCGCAGGTCGTCGAGCGTGATGCCCAGGTTGACGTCCTGAAGCATGCTCTCAAGTGCAGCCTCGACCGAGCCGTGGAAGCACTCCTCCTCATAGCCCAGCTTGCAGCCAAGCTCGAGCAGGATCTGGAAGTCCTCGCGGGCCTCGCCGGCAGGCTTCACCACAGGCTCGCGCAGGAAGATCTTGCGGCCGAAGATCGCGAAGGGGGCCATGCGCTCGTAGGGCATTGCGGCGGGCAGGATCATGTCCACGTAGTCGTGGGTCCAGGGGCGCATGTAGTAGTCGATGGCGACGGAGAACTCCATGTCGCCGATGGCCTTCTGGTACTCGGGCGTCTGGGGCAGCATCATGGCGTTGGCACCCAGCAGGACGGCCGCCTTGAGGTCGCCGTTGGCCACGTACTCGGGCAGGGCGTTCATCTGGATCATCTGGTTGTAGTACGCCCACACGGGGTAGAGGTCCTTGTCCAGGCGCTTCTCGCCCAGGTTGTTCTCGGTATAGATGCCCACGCCGTTGAAGTTGGGCGTGGAAGCGGCGTAGTCGAAGCCCAGGCCGCCGCCCAGCGACAGGCCGCCGGGGATGTCGAGCGAGCCCATGAGCGAGATGATCATGAAGACCGCGCGCAGGTAGTGGCCCACGTTGGTCTGGTGAGCGCCGCCAGCGGAGGAAGAAACGAGGGTGCTGGGGGAGTTCTCCCAAATCATCTTGACGGCAGCCTCGAGCTTGTCGGCGGGCACACCCGTGATCTCCTCAACGCGCTCGGGGGTGTAGTCGGCCACGTAGGCCTTGAGCTCCTCAAGACCCACGGTCCAGTTCTCGGCGAAGTCGACGTCATACATGTTGTCGCGGAACATGATGTGCAGCCAGCCGGCAGCAAGGGCGCCGTCGGTGCCGGGGCGAAGCTGCAGGTGGATGTCGGCCAGGCCCGTGACCGTGGGGGTGATGCGGGGGTCGACCACGACGAACTTGCAGCCGCGCTCCTTCTGCTTCATCATGGCGCTGAAGCGGTAAGGCTGCGACCAGGCGGGGTTGAGGCTCCAGACCAGCGCGGAGTTGGAGGCGTCGGAGGGGTCGGTACCCATGGAGAGGTTGCCGATGACGGCCTGGGAGGTGATCCAGGTCGCGCTTGCGCAGCAGGAGCTCTCTACGCCGTAGTTGGGCGAGCCGAAGACCGTGGCCAGGCGCTGCATGGCGCCGCGGGGCTCCTTGGGGTCGCCGCAATAGAAGAAGACCTTCTCGGGGCCGTACTCCTCCTTCACGCGGTTCAGCTCGGAGACGATGCGCTCGTAGGCCTCATCCCAGGTGATGGGCGCCCACTCGGGGGTGCCGGTGCCCTTGGCGTTGGTGCGAATCATGGGCGTGGTGAGCCGCTCGGGATCGTAGAGCTCCTGGATGGAGGAGAGGCCCTTAGCGCACAGGGGGCTGGCGGGATAGCCCTCGCGCGACTCGATGTGCACGACTTTGCCGTCCTTTACGGTGCAGGCGATGCCGCACTTGGGGACGTGGTTGCACATGTCGCAATAGGTGTACTTGATTTCCTCGGGGGCATCTTCGGCGATGGCGCCCACGGGGTGGGAGATATCATAGGAACCCAGGGCAGCGGCGCCGGCGAGAGCGGCGGTACCCTTGATCATGGAGCGGCGCGTAATGTTCGTCTGCATGTCGAACACCTTTCTCGAGTGAAGTGGCGATGGCGCTAGGCGCTGACGATCTGGTCGATGGAGCCCTCGGGCATGCCGTCGACAGTGCGGTAGTACAGACCGCTCAGACCAATCTGCTCGCACTCGGGATGCGCGGCGAGGAACACGCTCACGTTGCTCTCGGGGTCGTCAAGGTCGCCGAAGTAGCGGGCCTTGCCGGGGCAGTTCACAACGCAGGCAGGCTTCTTGCCCTCGTCGACGCGATGGGCGCAGAAGGCGCACTTCTCGACGACGGCACCGCGCTGCTCGCCATATGCCTCGTAGGGGGCAGGCTCAGCGGCGTCAAACAGCCAGCCCGTGCCCGCGCTTACCTTGCGGGCGCCATAGGGGCAGGCGCTTACGCATGCCTGGCAGGAGATGCACTTCTCGTAATCCACGGCGACGATGCCGTCCTCACGGGTGTAGGTGGCGCCGGTCGGGCAAATCTCGACGCAGGGAGCGTTCTCGCAGTGCATGCAGGCGTGCGGGACATAGCAGCGGCCGGACTGGCCGGGCTCGTCGCCCCACTCGCAGCAATCAAGCTCGTTCCAGGAAACGCCGGGCTTCTGGTTGTTCTCCATCTGGCAAGCAACGACGCAGGCGCCGCAACCAGCGCACCTTCTCAAGTCGATAGCCATGGCATAACGGGACATAGCCTCCCCTTTCGTTGTATGGAACAAGTCCCCCTTCCGGGCTCCCTCACCCGGCGACCGTTCCCTGAAATCAATAATAGAGGCTGAAAATATCAAGTACAGAAGGCTCCGACACACTTGAAATGCTGTGGCGAACACTGGCAAAATGTGGTCTAGACCAGGTTTTCGGTATGGTGCAGGGGGTGCCATGGCCACGAAAGAGGATTACCGCGCAATTTTGTTGCCGGGGGAGTCGTTTGGCGTATCACAAATTGCGCGCTATAAGGATCGTGCCCATAAAAAGAAGCTGTTCAAGGGCGAGTACATCACAACGGTCGCGCGCAGCATCGACGACCCGTACTACTATTACATCGACGAGGGCCAGATACTCACGACGTTTACCGACGATTCGGGAGAGGGGGCCGTCGTGGCGTGGCGCAGTGCCGGCAATGCGTTTTCGGGCGAGTACAACGACTTTGCCTCAATCGGCAAATACAAGGCCCGCCATGTGGCGGCAAAAAACACTGTCTTGTTTGTATTTTCGCAGCGACAGCTTTACGAGATTGCCAAGGAAGATCCCGAGGTCTTTTACGAGTTCGTGCACAGCTGTCACATCCATTTTGCCCAGATGGCGCACCGCCTGTCGGGAACAGGCAACACCTCGACTGCCCGCCGCCTGGCCATGTGGCTGCAAAAACTCTGCTATACCAGCGACGTTGCCGATGACGGCAGCTGCTTTATCCCGTGCAAGATCACGATTAAGCAGATAGCCGACATGCTGCGCATCCACATCACCACCGCGACCAAGCTGCTTGCATCCTTCGAAGACGCCGGCATCATCAGCCGCACGAAGGAAGGCATCCTGATCCACGACGTGAACCGCCTCGACAGCGTGGGGATGGAGTAGTGTGGGAGCCTTTAATCCCTCTCCTCTATGTGCTTTGCCGCTTTCTTGAGGGCTTCCACGTAGCGAGCTACAGCGGGATTTTTCTCGTCTGCACGCCAGGATACCTGGTAGGGAAAGCGTGCGTCGGCATCGGAAATGGGAATGCCGGCGCATCCGGCAAGTGCTTGGTCGAACAGCTGCTTGCTAAAAAGCGACCTCGGCATGACGAAGACATTGCATTCGAGTTGGGCGGTTGGGAAATCGCTCCATGACGTTGCGAAGAAGATTCGCTTACCCATGGTGACGCCATGTGCCTGGAAGATAGCCTCGATAGCATTTGCGCCACGCTGCATGTCCGAGCTTCCTGTGGGGTGCATGATGTGCTCGTGTGCCAGGTCTTGTATACTTACCGTCTC
>USJP01000148.1 GCA_900555105.1 uncultured Coriobacteriaceae bacterium
GACGGCCGGCCTGGGCGACGATGGCAGCCTCGCGCTCGTGATGCTTGGCGTTGAGGACCTCATGCTTGATGCCGCGGCGGGTCAGAAGACCGGAGAGCTTCTCGGAGCTCTCGATCGAGACGGTGCCGACGAGCACCGGCTGGCCCTGGGCATGGCGGGCGATGACGTCCTCGACCACGGCGTTGAACTTAATGTCGATGGTGCGGTAGACCAGGTCGTCCCTGTCGTCGCGGATGACGGGCCTGTTCGGCGGGATGGGCTGCACCGGCAGCTTGTAAATCTGGCGGAACTCGGCGTCCTCGGTCATGGCGGTACCGGTCATGCCCGAGAGCTTCTCGTAGAGACGGAAGTAGTTCTGCAGCGTGATGGTGGCCAGAGTCTGGTTCTCCTCACGCACAAGCACGCCCTCTTTGGCCTCGACGGCCTGGTGCAGGCCCTCGGACCAACGGCGGCCTTCCATGATACGACCCGTGAACTCGTCGACGATCTTGACCTCGTCACCGTCCACCACGTAGTCCTTGTCGCGGTGGAACATAAACTGGGCCTTGAGCGCCTGCTGCAGGTGGTTCACAAGCTGGCCCGACATGTCGCTGTAGATATTGTCGATGCCCACGAGCTGCTCGACCTTGCGCAGGCCCTGCTCGGTGGCCGCAATGGTGTGCTTGGCCTCGTCCAGCTCGAAATCGACCTCGGGGCGCAGGTGCTTGACGGCGCGGGCGAACTTGGCGTAGGTCTCGGTGGAGCGGGTGCCGGCGCCGGAGATGATAAGCGGCGTACGGGCCTCGTCGATGAGGATGGAGTCGACCTCGTCGACGATGGCGAAGAAGTGCGGGCGCTGCACGCGGTCCTCGGCACGGGAGACCATGTTGTCGCGCAGGTAGTCGAAGCCGAACTCGGTGTTCGTGCCGTAAGTGACGTCGGCCTTGTAAGCCTCACGCTTCGCGGCCGGACGCATGCTGTTCTGCAGCAGGCCCACGTTCATGCCGAGGAAGTTGTAGACGCGGCCCATCTGCTCGCCGTCGCGGCGTGCCAGGTAGTCATTGACCGTGACGACGTGCACGCCCTTGCCGGCAAGGGCGTTGAGGTAGCCGGCGAGGTTGGCGACAAGCGTCTTGCCTTCGCCGGTCTTCATCTCGGCGATCATGCCGTTGTGCAGGGCGATACCGCCGATGATCTGCACGTCGAAGTGGCGCATGCCCAGCACGCGCTTGGAGGCCTCGCGCATGGCGGCGAACGCATCGGGTAGCAGGTCGTCGAGCGTCTCGCCATGCTCGAGTCGCTCGCGGAAGGCGGGCGTGCACGCAGCGAGCTCGGCGTCGCTCATCTTGACGTAGTTAGGCTCGATCTCGTTGATGTGAGCGCAAATCTTCTCAAAGCGCTTGAGCTCCTTGTCGGCGCCCATGTTGAGAAGCTTAGAAAGAAAACCAGCCATAACATCCCTTATTCGTGTCTGGAGCCGGGCCCTTTCCAGGGGCCGGCCCTGCGGTCTGGTCGGTCAACAGCTGACAAAACTACCAACAATGTGCAGTCTCGCAAAGATGCAATGTAGCACATAGCTCGCTTTATCCCCTTTCACACGGGCATGTTCCAGGAAGAGCACAGGTAAAGACGCATAAACCTCGCAACAAACACGCGCGAGTCCAAACGATGCGTTATGACTGCCGACCCGAACCGGTTGGCCCCTGCAAGGCGCACGCGATGACAGGCTGCACGGGCGCTTTCCTCGCGGGCACCGACGACCCGGACGCAACAGAGGCGCGGGCGCAACAAGGCGACGACGATTCGGGCGCACCCTTGCGAGCCCGGGCTTGCAGCGTTTGGTTGTACGCCGCCTCGACGTCGCCGCGACCGGGTGCCGCAAGGTCGGCGTGTCGGGCAAAGCCAAGCGCCATGTCGAACTCCCCGCGGACGTAGCACGCATCCACCGCCACGAGCATGCAGTCGGCAAATCGGTCACACAGCTGCTCGACACGCCGGGCAACAGGTTCCCCCAACTCGGCGAGTCGCTCGTCGGGGCCCAAACCGAACAAGCACACGAGAGAGTTGCACTCGTCGATGAGCTCGCGCAGCGTCATCTCGTCATGCTGCGCCAAAAGGCTCGTCGTTGCCTGCTCGAACCGGCGAACGTCGGTATCGACAATCGAGTAATTGAGCCCCAGAGTGCCCATGCTACCTATGATGTACTCGGGGCCTCCTCCCGTCTGGCCCAGGGCCGTGCGCAGGCAGCTGAGCGTGGTATTAAAGGCGCTCATGCGCTGTTGGTGCGTCTCGGAGGAATACAGGACATCTGCCAGCTCATCTCGCAGAATTCTGCCGTCGGGTTTTAGGGCCAGAAGGCATGCAATGAACATCCCCTTCGTGCGGCCCCAGTCGCACTGTTGCAGACGCCTGCCGTTCAACGTGCCTCCCATCATGCCGAACACCTGCAAAAACAGGCCCCTGTCAGGATTGATCAAACCCGCAGATCCAGCAGACAGGCAAGCATCGTCGTCAACGCTCAAGCGCGTGGGCCTGCGGCGGGCGTCGCGCACGGCCCCATATTCGCGCAGGAGCTCGCGCGGCATGCATGCCACGAAGGCCTCCCGGTCAGAGCCCAGTGCGCGCCCGACAAGTGCGGCCAAGCGCAGTTGCATGGGATTCCCCAGGGCGACAAGCGCCTCAAGCCCCTCGCGGGCGGCCGCGAGATCCTTCTGCGACACATCGATCAACGCACGGGCGAGCAGAAGGCTCGCCCCCTCGTGACCGCGCCTCGCGTCAGCCTGGGCGCGCACCACAAGCTCGTGTTCGCCTATCTCATACTTGTCCCCACGCCGAATCAACGCCGCGACGAGATACAGACGCGAGAGGCGCTCCAGACGGGGATAGCGCAGTTTCTGGGCGATGCCCAAAGCAAGAGCAGCATGTTCGCGAGCTTGAAACGGGTGGTTCTGCACGAGAGCGCAGTGGGCTTTGCCAAGTCGCGCAATCGCCTGTCCGAGATAACACCCCGCCTGCGACCAGCGCCGCAGCTGGACGTCTATCAACGCGTCTGCACGCGCCTCGTCCCCGCCCATCACAAGCAACAGCGCCTCTATGCACGCGCACAACGAGACGCCGAAGCCCACCTGCCGATCCTCGAGGTAACGTTTCGAGGCGCGCACGGAATCAAGCGTCGGAACCGTCGGAATTTTCGAACTTGCCAGCTCCTCGGCATGGCCCGCCAGGGCCGTGCATGCCGTCAGCATGGCATCAGCAATGCCGCTCGGAACATCGGGATTGAATCGAAGCCCGCGCTTGCGTTCAGCGAAAGGGGCCAACCACGCGCGCGCCCGACCCGCCTGCCCGCAAAGGATGCCGCAGAAAGCCGCATGGCAGCGTAGGGCGGCCTCGCCCAAACCTTCCTGCTTCCGAGCAGCCAAGAGGCCCTCAAGCCTCGCAAGTGCGCACGTGTACCGTTCGATATCGGCAGTGAGACCGGCCTGCCCCAATTCGTTGACAAGGCCCGCCGCACTGCCGTCGTTACACCCGGGCGCAAACCCCGCAAAACTCTGCCAAAAACCCAGCACGGCTGCAATGTCGCCGGCAAACCCGCAAGGTTCCTCCCCGGGCCTCTTGTCACGGCATATGTCCACAAATGCCTGCAGCTGCTCATGCCCTGCGCCCACGGGAAACCCGCGCATCCTGCTTGCTTCAACACTCTCGCCTATCATTTCGGGCACAAGCACGTCGGCAAACTCTGCCGGATGTGCCTCCAGCAGACGCGCCCGCTCCCGTGGCGGCAAAAAGCCGAGTATCAGCCCCGCACGCTGCGCTTCACCGCGGCGCAGCAACAACTCGACGCATCTGCCTCCAAGCTTCTCGTCGTCCTCAACGCACATGCGCACGCACGAATACCCCATTCCAGGGACTAAGGGCGGGTAACAGAACATCCCCCGCATGGAGTCAATGCCAAGCATGGGAAAGTTGAACGCAAGCTCCTCGAGCTCGCGGGATTCGCAGAGCGCGCCGACCGCTGCCACGTCCGACAGCCTTCCACGGCCCAGCACCATCATTGCCCGACGCGCAAGGTCTGCCCCGTGCGTAAGGGGTTCGACAAGGACATGGCTCATGACATGCTCGCACGTATGCAGGAAGCCTGCATCGCAGCGCGCGTCGCTCGTACGGATGCGCGCGCATGCCCCCACCAGCGCAGGGACACCGTTCGTCAGCTCCTTGACATCCACGTCGCGGGCAATGGACAGCCAGCGCGCCCACATGCTCATTTCCTGCCCAGACACACCGAGCATGTCAGGACCGAGAAAGTGCGCATGGGGAAGGACCCGTGGGTCGAGTCCGCTGCTGGGCACGCAGGCAATCACGACGTGCGCTCCCCGACTTGCCCAAAAATGTAACGCGCGGGCAAGATCCGTCACTTGGTCGCGCTCGAGACGCGGGAGGTTGTCAATCAGCAGCAGCGGCCTCGTTTCCTCGCGCTCGTATGCGTCTTTATGGCCCGCGTTGACAGCACGCGCCCATGGAACCGCAAACCCGCGAAGATGCAGCCAGACGGCGCGCGAGGCGCGATGCGCATAGCGCGCGGGAACCCGTATGGGCGCTGGTTTGTGGCCGTGGCGACTCTTGACGTATGCGGCATCCTCGGCCCGCGAGGGTGCGCAGGCGCGATCGATCGCACCCTGCCCCTCGCCTGCATCGAGACATCCACCGCGCACAAGAGTCCTCTCCAGTTCGCCGTCACTGCCCGCCATGTAGGCCATCACCTCAGGCGATGCAAAGTCAACGTTCACCACCGTACAGGCATGCGTCTGCAGGGCACGAGACGCGTACTCGCGCAACAGCGTCGTCTTGCCATACCCCCACGGGGCCCTCAGCACGACGATGCCCTCTCTGCTCAATCCCTCGTCTATCTCATCCAAGAGCTGCGGCCGAGGCACAAGCGAGCGCTGGGCCGCCCTGAAGGTTCGATCCTGCCCTGCATAGCCCAACTCCGACTCCGCCTCCATTGCGAACAAGGACACAAAAACATGCCTTTTCCTGGTTTTTTGAAAAGACGGTAACATTTGCCTACGTCAGGCCATAACCCAAAATCATATGAGACTTTTATATATGACGCGCTTGTCACGGCACTATGCCCGACCTGGCTTTTTGCGTTCGTGACAAATGTGTGACAATCAGCGAACTTTTCTCTCGCCACCTGCGGCACAAAAAATGGGCGGCCCGCGCACGGCGGACCGCCCAAAAGAAAGCCTCACTTACTTTGCAAAGCAAGCCTTGCTG
>USJP01000149.1 GCA_900555105.1 uncultured Coriobacteriaceae bacterium
GGGCGCGGGTTGCATCTGCCTGCTGTGCCCGGTCGAGGTCGCGGGCAAGTTTCTCTCGCTTTGTTTGGGCGTCATCAAGGGCCTGCGCCGCCTCGTTGTGGCGTGCATCAAGCAGCTCTCTTTCGGTTTTGAAGGACTCGAGTGCGTTTCCAGCCTGCAGAGCGTCCCTCTCGACCCAATCGGAAAGAAGCACTCTGGCCTCGTCGCCGTCCTGCATGCACCCCATGGCCTGCCTGGCAAGCAGCTGTGCCTCGTGGCGGCCGTCCTCGCAGCGCTCGGCAAGGTCTTTGCGCTGTTTGCCCAGTTCGTCTTGAAAGCGCTGGTACATGTCGGTGCCAAAGATCTTGCGGAAGATGGCCGTGCGTTCCTTGGTGCCTTCGGTGAGGAGCTTTTCGAAATCACCCTGTGCAAGCATCACGATTTGACCGAACTGGTTGGCGTCGATGCCGAGCAGTTCGACCACCTTTTCGGTTACGCGCTTGCCGCTCAGCTGAGAGCCATCGGGCATTTCAAGCGTGGCTTCGGCCTGGCAGATAGTGGTACCCTCGCCACGCTTTTTCGCTCGCGGATACCCACCCGGGTCGCGCTTGATGCGATAGCTTTTGCCACGCAGCTCGAAGGTGAGGTCAACGTAGGTCGGCATGTCGGGACTTGCGTAATCGCTACGCAAGTCCTCGGGTTTGCGAAGCTCGCCGGAGCACTGGCCGAACAAGGCGAAGGTGATCGCATCGAAAATGGTGGTCTTACCTGCGCCTGTTTCGCCGGCGAGCAAGTAGATGCCTTCGGTTCCCAGCAGCGTGAAGTCAACTTCTGCCACGCCGGCAAACGGTCCAAAGGCGCTCATCCTGAGTCGTGTGGGCCTCATTTACAGCACCTGCGCTTTCTCGAAGGCGTCGAGCACAATCTTGCGGTCTTCTTCATCTAAGGGGGCACCTACCTGGCCTTCCCAGAACGTCTCGAATAGTTCGAGCGGGCTGAGAGATGCCTGGCCCTCGAGTTCAAGCTCCTCAAGGTGTGCCTCGTGGCGAGTGCGCGTGTTGTCGACGCTCAGCGACATGAGGTTGGGGAAAGCCGCACGTAGGCGCTGGAAGGCGTCGGCGGGCGGGATTTCGTCGGTAAGCACGGCGTAGATGTAGTCGTATGTGTCGGCTGCGGCAAGATGCGCGGGGTCGAGAATCTCCTCAAGCGTGCCGCGCACACGACGCAAATCGTGCAGGACGGGCATCTCTGCCAGCTCGATTGTTATGTCGCCTTTCTCGCCTAGCTCCACGATGGGCACAGACTTGGGCGAGCTCCATTCGCTTGCCGAGTATTTGAGCAGGCTTCCCGAGTACCGCATCGTGTCGCGGCCCACGCGTTGCGGGCGGTGAAGATGGCCTAGCGCCACATAGTCAAACGGCTCGTAGACGCTTGCCTCAACGTTTTCCGACCCTCCGACGCTCATCTCCGAATCGCATGTGTCGGGCGTCCAAGCGCCGGCGGTTACAAACTGGTGTGAAAGCGCCACGTTGCGTTGCGCGGTGTCGATGGGAAGGGATGCCACTACGGCCTGCAGGGCCTCGGTGTAGCTGAGGGAGTTGGTGATGGCGGAGGCGTCGGAGGCTTCGGGGTCGCCCGAGGCGAGCCAGGGGCGCACCGTAGCCGGCTTGAGGAAGGGGATGAGCCAGAACGTGACAGGGCCGTGCTCATCCTGGAGTGCGACTGAGTCGATGTGTCCGTCGAACACGCGCGAGACATGCACGCCCTGGTTGGCCAGAAGCTCGCGCCCGTATGCCACGCGCTCGCTTGAGTCATGGTTGCCTGCGCACACGAGCACCTGCGTGTTTGTGCGAGCTAGAGCGGTGAGGAACCAGTCGACCAGCGACACTGCCTCGGCGGAAGGGGCCGACTTGTCGTAAAGGTCGCCGGCAATGAGCACGGCGTCTATCTGGCGTTCCTCCACCATGTGGAGAAGCTTTTCAAGGGTATAGCGCTGGTCGTCGAGCATGGGGAACTCGTTGACGCGCTTGCCGATGTGGAGGTCGGCGAGGTGCATGAGACGCATGGGCGTACCTTCCTGCCGGAATACTGGATGGCCCACGCCGCAGGAGGGTTGGGCTGCGGCAGGACCTCCTTGCATGATAGCCATGCGGCGGACAAAAAATCGCACGCGGCGAAAGTCATGCGGAAGGATTTTGGAGGGGGAGGCGGCATGCGCGAACCATTAAGGAAAATTAACATACATTTCAGAAATTTTGAAAACGTGCCAACTGGTGTTTTGTCGAAATAACATACATTTCAACTGATGAAATGTATGTTATTTCTTTTGCAGCATGCTCACGGGATTAAAATGCACGCGCTTGACTATTTAACAGCCGCTGCCACGAGGGCCTCGAAAATGCGCATTTGGCGGATGTCTTTGTCCCACAGGTATTCGGGGTGCCACTGTACGCCCAGCACGAAGGGACATTCGGGCATCTCCACGCCCTCGATTACGCCGTCGGGGGCCATGGCGCTGACCACAAGGCCGTGTGCCACGCTGTGGATGGACTGATGGTGCAGACTGTTGACGTGCAGATCTTGTGGGGCTGAACCCATGACCTGATTAAGAAGCGAGTGGGGGTACACCGAAACCTCGTGCCCCTCGACCCCCTGCGTGTCGGGTGATTGAGAATGCCTGATAGCGTGCGGCACGGGATTGAGGGTCGCGCCGGGCTGCGTGGGGATGTCCTGCCAAAGTGACCCTCCCAGTGCAACGTTGAGCATCTGTGTGCCGCGGCAGATGGTGAGCAGCGGCTTCTCGGATTCGATGATGCGGGGGATGAGGGCGTATTCAAAGCGGTCGCGCGTCGGGCTTATGGGACCGCAAGTGGGAAGGGCTTGTTCGCCGTAGAGTTCGGGATTGCAGTCGTAGCCACCGGGGATAACGAAAGCATCGAATGTCTCGACCATGCGTGCAAGCGATCCTGGGCCGCACGGTCCGGGCAGCATGACGGGGATACCGCCTGCTTGTTCGATGGCGTCGAACATGGGTTGTTGGGCATAGATAGTAGCCCCGTCGCGCTTGGTTGCGCGGTCTTCCGTGCGCGGCGCCACACCGATGAGCGGTCTGCGCGTCGGCCAGTTGCAAAGCGATCCTTCCATGCATCCACCTTGTTGCGTTTTCCAGCAGCAATGCTTGCCAAGTGTGCCATGAGATTGCGACAGACATGTTACAGGATGGGGGGATAATGCGGGGTGTCGGTTGTTCGGTCAGTGCGTTGGCCAAGCTGCCGGGATGCTGGCTGTCCTGCTTGGAGGCTTGAGATGCTGCCGGGATGTTGGCTGCCCAGCTTGGAGAATTGAGATGCTGCCGAGATGTTGGATGCCCAGCTTGAAGGTGCGCTGTACTGCCGGGATGCTGGCTGCCCAGCCTGGAGGTGCGCTGTACGGCCGGGATGTTGGCTACCTTGCTAGGAAGCGCACTGTACTGCCGAGGTGCCGATTGTTCTGTTGGGGCAGTTTTCCGTACAGCGAGGACGGCCGATTACCTGGCGAGATAGTCGGCCGTCCTCGGTAGTGATCTATTTAGGTATCAAAGCGCGAGAAGCTCGCGGTACGGGGAACTTACAGGTCGCCGGCGAGCTTGCGCACGACGTGGCGGCCCTGCGTGAGGGTGCGGCCGCAGGCAACGCCGATGAGGTACTCGGGGTAGTTGTTGGCGAAAAAGCTGCCCGAGCAGTCGCCAATTGCATAGAGGCCCTCGATGACGGTGCGCTCGGGGGTCAGGACCTGGCACTCCTCGTTGATGGTGAGGCCGTCGCACGTGGTGAGCAGGGAGCCGCCGAACCAGGCGCCGTAGAAGGGCGCGGTGCGGATCTCGGACAGACGATAGGCCTCCTTGCCGAAGTCCTCGTCGTCCTGGGTGTCGAAGAAGCCGTTGTAACGGTCGACCTCGGCCAGGAAGGCGGTCTTGGCGTCGCCCTCAAAGCCCAGCTTGTCGGCGAGCTCGTCGAGGGTGTCGCACTTGAAGAGCAGGCCGTCCTCGATCTGCTGGGCATAGGCCTCGGCGGGGTCCGGGGTCTTGGCGAGCGTGGTCTGCGTCATCTTGGAGCAGCCGTCGGTGGCGAAGCGCTTGACGTCCTCGGCCATGTTGGCGTCGAAGATCATCGCCCACACGCCGTCGGCATGCTGCTGGGCGGCGAAGCAGGTGAAGTCGTAGGGGCAGGCCTCATTCATGAAGCGACGGCCGTCCTTGGCGACCTTCATGAAGGGCTGCGAGCCGGGGTTGAACTGGCCCACGGTGCCACGGAACATGCCCTTCTCGTCATAGCCGCAGGCCACACCGGGTGCGACCAGGCCGCGGTTGAACACCATGGGTGCAGCCTCGAGGTCCATGGAAGCGCCAGCCCAAAGTCCCGCCTTGATGCCCTGGCCGCGGTCCTTGGGGCTGTAGCTGCATGCGGTGCAGGAAGCGACGGCCATGGGGGAGAGGGCCTGCATCATGTCGGAGTTGCCGGGGTAGCCGCCGGTGGCCAGGATGACGTTGGCGGCATTGACCTGGACGTTGCCGCTTTCGGTCTCGAAGATTGCGCCCGTCACCTTGCCGTCGGCGTGCACAAGCTTGACGAGGTCGTAGTTCCACAGGAAGCGCTCGGCGCCGGCCTTGTCCTCAACATAGGCCTGCAGGACTTCGTTGCGGTTGTCCAGGCCCTTGAAATCAGGATCGGTCGAGAAATACATGTGCTGCTGGGCGGGCACGTAGCAGCCAGTCTCGTGGGTCGGGTCAATCTCCGGGCCCATCTCAACATCGAGCTGGCATGCGAAATTGGCTGCCTCCATGATCGGGTCGAGCCAGTCGATGAGCTCGGCGCTTTCGTCGATCCACATCTTCTGAAGGCGCTGGTTGCACTTGTAGGAGGCGTAGCGGGCGAGTTCATACTGCTCGCGCTTGACGTCGACCAGGGTGCCGGCCTCCTCGGTGTACTTGGAGTTGACAGCGCCGATCCAGTGACGCGTGTCGTTGGGCGTGTCGAAGGCATCGGCCACGAGGAAGTCAACGCCCAAATCGGCTGCGGTGGCGGCTGCTGCCATGCCGCCGTTGCCGGCGCCGATGATGAGGAGCTCGCACTCCTTGGTATCGGCGATGTCGCCGTCCTCGGGCTCCTCGCCGAGCCATGCGGGGTTGGTTGCCTGGGTGTCCGCGGCCTCGTCAGCCTTTGCGACGCTGGATGAGACGCCGGCAACGGCGGCGGCGCCG
>USJP01000150.1 GCA_900555105.1 uncultured Coriobacteriaceae bacterium
TCGCTGATGTCGAAGGCGACCCTGCCCGCTTGCGCCAGCTCGACCGGCTCGCCGCAACGCACACAGGTGTCCAGGCACGGCCGAAAGCCCTGCATGGCGGCCGCCTTGAAAATGAAGGCGGCCGTAAGCAGGGGCAATACGGGGGACGGTGCCACCTCGAGAGCCTCCAGCGAGGCCGCCAACAGGGGCAGCAGGCGCGGGTCATGGTTGCCCTCCACCGTGAGCTCGCAGGCGCAGTCGAGCGCCGCGTCAACAAGCACCGCCCGGTCGTAGTCGGCGGCAACATTGGCATGCGAGCGCACAAGACGCGCCTCGCTCACAATAGGCAGGCCCCTCCCCTCGCTCACCAGCAGTTCCACCTCGTTGCCCAGGTTCATGGCACCGGCCAGCTTGGCCGAAGGCTTACGCGCACCTTTGGCGACGACGCGCAGCTGCCCCGCGCAGTCGGCCAGCAAGGTAACGATGAGATCGCATTCGGCGAGCTTTGTGCGGCGAAGGACTATGCCTTGCGCCTTGAACTTGCCCGACAAGGAGGCGTCCTAGAGGCTTGTGGCCAGGCGGTCAAAGTCGAGCAGGATCTGACCGGCGTGCAGGCACATGAGTTCGACGGCGCCTGCCTCGAAGAGCTCGACGGCCTCGGCAACGGTGCGGGCGTCGGTGGTGGCACGCACGGCAACGCCGGGCTCGACGGTGGCGCATACGAGACGCACGTCCTCGGGCGTGGCGCAGCGCTCGGATCCGGTGAAGGCAACGACGTAGTCGGGATGCGCGGAAGAAATGGCGTCGACGGCCTGGCAGAGCACCTGCGGAGTTAGTTGACCGCACTCGATGGCCACACCCACCGCAAGGGCGCCGTCACAGCAGTCGTCATCGTCGTGGCCGCAGCAACACGCGTCGTCGCCGCAATCGCAATCATGGTCGTGCTCGCATGTGCAGTCATCGTCATCGCAACCGCACGCGTCATCATCATAGTCGCAGTCGTGATCACGGCCCTGCTCGCATGTGCAGCCATCGTCGTCGCAGCCGCAAGCGCACTCGTGGGCATGCCCGCTGGCAGCCTCGTCGTCGCGGTCGCAATCGTGATCATGCTCGCAGGTACAAGCCTCATTGTCGCAACCACAGGCACTCTCGTGGTCGTGTCCGCAAGCGCAGGCATCCTCGTCCCCGCAGTCGCAGTCGTCCTCGCAATCGCATGCGTCCTCGTCGTCGGCGTGGGCGGTGCGGATCACGCTGAGCACGGGGTCCATGGCCTCGTCGAACTCGCCCTCGACAAGAGCGGCGGTGTTGGCGGCAAGGCACACTTCACCCACGCCCACCGAGGCGAGCATGGCGCACTCAAAGCACAGGGCGTCGCCGAGCACCCGGCCATAAGGCCAGCCGAGAAGCGCTGTGACACCCATAGGCAGGCCCTCTTGCCCAAACGACCAGGCAAGACGCGGTGCGTCCCCTACCCAGGTCGCAAGTGCCTCGTGGCCCGCTCCGGCAGCCTCAAACGCCTGCTGCAGCGTGGCACCCGGGCCCGCAAGGGGACTGGCGAGCAGCGGGATGAGCCTGGCCGCAAACTCCTGGCCCAGGCCCTCCAGGTCGACCTCTTCGCCTTCGCACAAGCAAGACGCCAAACGCCCCAGTGTCTCTTCTGCCTGCGACATCTCGATCCCCTTCTCTTTGGTGAGTCACCGCTTCAGGCGGCGTGCTGTCAAATGGCCCCGGCGTCCCCTGGGCCAATACAAAACGGGCGCCCTGCCGTGGCTGCTTGCCACCTGCAGGACGCCCTGATGTCTCAAAGCCTTACGCGCCCTCGCCGTAGCCGAAGCGCTTGATCTGTGCGGCGTCGCTGCGCCAGCCGGGCTTCACCTTGACGTTGAGTTTGAGCATGACCTGGTTGCCGAGCAGGCGCTCCAGGTCGTGGCGGGCCTGCGAGCCGATGCGCTTGATCATCTTGCCGCCGGCACCGATGACGATGCCCTTCTGACCCTCGCGCTCCACGTACACGGTGGCATTGATGTGCGAGATATTGGCCTTCTCGTCGTAGCTCGTGGAGTCGACCTCCACGCCCACGGAGTGCGGTACCTCGTCGCGAGTGTTGAGCAGGACCTTCTCGCGGATGAACTCGGCCACCACGACCTCGGGGGTCATGTCGGTCTGCATGTCCACCGGAAACCACCGGGGACCCTGCGGCAGGTGTGCAGCCACGACCTGCAAGAACCCGTCGACGTTGAAGCCCTCCTGGGCGCTCACGACGATGGCCTCGTCAAACGGGCAGAACTCGCGTATGCGCTCCACCTGGGCGCGAGCCTGGTCCTGGTCGATGATGTCGGCCTTGGTCACCACGAGCACCTTGTAGGCGCGGCTCTCGGCCACGTGCTGGGCCACCCACTCATCTCCGCGACCCGCAGGCTGCGAACCGTCAAGCACCATGGCGACCACATCGACATCCTTGAGCGCATTGAGCGCCGAGATGTTGAGCTCCTCGCCCAGGGCATCCACCGGCTTGTGCAGGCCGGGGGTGTCCACAAGCACGACCTGCATGTTGGGCTCGTTGTACACGGCCGAGATGCGGTGACGCGTGGTCTGCGCGGTGGGCGAGGTAATGAGCAGCTTGTCGCCCACGATTGCGTTGATGAGCGTGGACTTACCGGCGTTGGGGCGACCGACCAAGCTCACGAAGCCGCTCTTGAACGGACCCTCGTAGGTGGCAGGGTGCATGAAGCGCGTCTCGTCCTCGTCGTCTTCCTGCGGAGCCTGGGCACCGGCGGCACCCTGGGAGGCAAAGAAGGCGTCGATGAGGGCAGTGCCGGACAGGCCGTCGGGGTTGTCGAAGCCAACGACGTCGTCCTCGTCGTCCCAGTCCTCGTCATCGTCGTCGAAGTCCTCGTCGCCCTCAGAAGGCAGGTCCTGCCAAAGAACGGGCTGGCTGGTAGCCGGCTTGGCGACGGGGCGGGCGTCGGTGCCTTCGGCGGCGTGGTCCACCGTGGGGCCGATGTTGATCTGCTCGGGCGGCACGCCCGTGAAGTCGGCCAGGTAGGAGCGCTCGAGCGCCTCCATCTCCTCAGCCTCGCGAGTATCCTCGTGGTCGTAGCCCATGAGGTGCAGGCAGCCGTGCGACAGCAAGAGACGCATCTCGTCGGCCGGATCGTTGCCAAACTCAGGAGCCTGCTTGGCCACAACCGAGGGGCAGATGATGAGGTCGCCCACCATGAAGGGCTCGCCGTCCTCCACGTCGTCGGGGTCGTCGATGTTGAACGACAACACGTCGGTGGGCTTGTCGATGCCGCGGTACTCCAGGTTCAGGCGGTGAATCTCGTCGGCGTCGACGAAACTGACCGAGACCTCGCAAGGCTCGGGGCAACCCTCCCCCTCAAGCACGCACGCCACCAGGCGCTCGATTTCCTCAGCGCTCAGGATATCCTGTCCTACCTCGTCGTTTATCTCAATGCGCATGTCCATGCTGTCGCAGCCTTTCTTGTCATACGGCAACTCGGATGTGACACGGGACCACCGCGGCGCAGCAGGCAAGGGCGAGGCGCGCAATGCACAGCCTCTTGCCCGATGCGGCCGCAGCGGCCCCGCGGGTTTCTATTCCGTGGCTCCCTGGTAGCCGTTGGGGTTCATGCTCTGCCACTTCCAGGAGTGGGCACACATGTCATCGATGTCGTACTGGGCCTCCCAGCCCATGAGCTCCTTGGCCTTCGAGGCGTCGCAGTAGGTCTCGGCGATGTCGCCGTCACGACGCGGGCAGATCTCGTAGGGCAGTTCCTTGCCGCAGGCACGCTCGAAGGCATGGATGACGTCGAGCACGCTGTAGCCGTGGCCCGTACCCAGGTTGAACACATGCACGCCATGCTTGCCGCGCATGTAGTTGAGGGCGGACACGTGACCGCGCGCCAGGTCGACAACGTGGATGTAGTCGCGCACGCCGGTGCCGTCGGGCGTGGGATAGTCGTCGCCGAAGACGTTGATGTGATCAAGCTGACCCACGGCGACCTTGGCCACGTAGGGCACGAGGTTGTTCGGGATGCCCTTGGGATCTTCGCCGATGAGGCCGCTCTCGTGGGCGCCGATCGGGTTGAAGTAGCGAAGAAGCATGACGTTCCAACGCTCGTCGGCCGTGTAGAGGTCGCGCAGCATCTGCTCGTTCATCGTCTTGGTACGGCCGTAAGGGTTCGTGGCCGGCTTGAGCTCGGAATCCTCGCGCACGGGCACATGGTCGGGCTGGCCATAGACGGTGGCCGAAGAGGAGAACACGATGTCGTACACGCCGTGGTCACGAAGGGCACGCGCGAGCTCGAGCGTGCCGCCCAGGTTGTTCTGGTAGTACTCGATGGGCTTGTGCACCGACTCGCCCACCGCCTTGTACGCGGCGAAGTGAATGGCGCCGCAGATGGGCTGCTCATCGAAGATGCGGTCAAGAAGCGCCCCGTCCTTCACATCACCCTGATAGAAGGCGCGAACCTTCTTGCCCGTGATGCGCTCGACGCGCTTGAGGGCAACCTCGCTGGCGTTAGACAGGTCGTCGATCACCACAACGTCGTAGCCAGCGTTGAGCAGCTCAACGCAGGTGTGGCTGCCGATGAAACCGGCGCCACCCGTAACAAGGATGCAAGGCTTTTCGGACTCAGCTACTGTATCAGTCATACACGTTCCTTTCTCAATCAAATACGCTTTCTGACACAACCCCTTGGGCCATGAGCGGCCCTCTTTGAACGTAAACGTATGCGCGCAGCGGCAAGGCCACGAGGGCCGTGGACGCAGGTCCGCCCGAGCACGACCAGCCGACCCGGATGCTCGTCGGCCTTGGTCTTGACGGGCGTCGCGTACTCCACAAGAGCCGCCACCTCGTCCATGGTACGCCGCAGATGTTTCTTTTTAAGCCTGCATTCCCAGACAACAACAACTGTCCAGCCAGCCTCGACAAGCTCGCTTGAATCGCGCCTGTCCCTTGCCTGGTTGCGGGCGAACTTCGCCGACCAGAACTCGACGTTGGACGACGGTGTACTGGGGTGGCAGTAGGGGCACCGGTGCCAAAAGCAACCGTGAACGAAGATTGCCACACGCTTGCCCGGATAGGCCACATCAGGCTTGCCGGGAGCCTTCTTCCACTGCAAGCGATACCCGCTGAGACCGCGTTTGCGCAGGTAGGTACGCACCACAATCTCAGGTTTCGTGTCACGGCTGCGGTTGCCCTGCATCGAGTGACGCACGGCGAGGCTCGTCGCG
>USJP01000151.1 GCA_900555105.1 uncultured Coriobacteriaceae bacterium
GGGCTGATGGTCGCCGAAGAACACGACGATGACATGCTTGTCGAGCTTTTCAAGTTCTCCCAAAAACCAAGCAAGGTCCACCTCGGCGGCGTCGATGACAGAGAGGTACTCGCTCATGCCCTCGATGGACTCGCCGTTGACGGTCACGGAGTCATACGGATAGGAATCCAGCAAACCGGTGGTGTACCCGCCGTGCCCCATATAGGTGACGTCGAAGACAAATTGGGGACCGTCCTGAGCGAGAACGTCGAGCACCGCCGCATACGTCTCAGAGTCGCGGATCTTGTCGCGCAGTGTGGCAACGTTGCCAGCGAAATAGTTCTCGCTCAGAAAGTACGTAAAGCCCAGTTCATCATAAACGACGTCGCGGCGCCAGTTGGAGGCGGCGCAGGGGTGGATTGCAGTCGAGGTGTATCCCAGAGCATTGAAGAGCCTGGGAAGCGACTCTGCGCCGGAAAGGTCGTAGTACATGTACGGGTACACGCCGCCCCCGATCATGCCCAAACTCGACCCGGTAAGGAACTCAAACTCGGTGTTGCATGTGCCGCCGCCACGCGCGCTCACATAGAGCGTGCCCCGTAGGAGGGCATCGAGCGAGTCGACATACGTTGTGCCTTCGTAGCCCTCGACGCCATCGTACATATTCAAGTTGCTGAACGACTCGTTCATGACGCAGACGACGCTGGGGGCCTCCTCACCAGAGCGATCTTGATAGTAGCGGGCCAGAGAGTTCGGGTAGCCAGGATGCTCGGCATCCCACTGGGCCGCAAGGTCGGCAATCAGATTGTCGGTTTCTTGAGCGTTGTACCCCGAGGGAGGCTCGGGCTGGACCTCTTGGAGCCGCTCAAGGAAGCAAGGAACGGCGCCGTAGGTCATGTACGACACCTCGCTGCTCCAAACGTCGACGTCGATGTCGTATTTCTCGCCGATGTTGGTCGTGGCATACCAGTGCGTAAGGCCAAAAACCGACAAGCAGGCAAGCACGACGTTGACGCTCACGCGCAGAGGCGTGAGATTGGGGTTGGGCAGGCACACCGCACCAGCCGCATACAGCAAAAACAGTGCGAGGCAAATGAGCGCCGAATCCTGGAAAACCGGGGTGTAGCCACCTGCCACCTCCACGGCAGTCGACAGGGCAAGCACGTCGGAGGGAAGAATCGTCGTTCCTTTAAAAAGCATGAGGAAGTAGTCGACATATCCTGCAAACAGGCATATGGCGAGACCGACGATCAGACCCCACATGCGGCGCTGGCAAAACAGCCAGACCGCCAGAATGAAACCGGCGACGAGGGCCAGGTTAAGGCCGACATAGCGAAGCTGCATCTCAAAGAGCATCGTGCTGTAGGCAAACTCGATGAGGAAAAACCCAACCGGCACGGCAAGCACCACCATGACAGGGCGGATCTTCGTGGCAACGCCGGCAAGCCTGCGACGAGCTTGCGGTGCAAAAAGCACGCATCCCACAAGAACCTGCATCGCAAGGGCGACAAACCCAGCCGCGACGCCCGACGACGGGCTGACGCCACCAAAAGCCGAAAACATCGACCAGGCAAACAGAAGGCATTCGAGAACGATTGCGCCCGCCATCGAGCGGGCCGACGTGCCTTCCGTTGAGACGGCAAGGCGGTTGAGCGCCCAGATGAGGCTAATGACGCAAAGAAGATAGACGAGGGCACTAAAGAGCATATGTCTCCCTATTGCACAGTGAGATATCGATAACGCCTGATGTCAGGCATAAAAAAGGACCCGCCAGTGACTGACGGATCCATATGAAAATCTATGGAGCGGCGGACGGGACTCGAACCCGCAACAATCAGCTTGGAAGGCTGACGCTCTACCAATTGAACTACCGCCGCATGGTCGGGGCGACTGGATTCGAACCAGCGACATCGTGCACCCAAAGCACGCGCGCTACCAGACTGCGCCACGCCCCGGGAAGAACCACGAACGTAACCACACGAAGAACTTCAGGATTATAGCCTATCTATCCCCGGCTTTGTCAAGTAGAACACGTGCATGTTCTATGGTCGCTTCATCCTCGTCGCCGGAAAGCAGGCGTGCCACCTCACGGACACGATCCTCCCCCGAAACCTCGACGAGGCTCGTCACGGGCAGGCCGTCATCGCTGGTCTCGGACTTGCGCACCACATAGTGGCTTTGCGCCACGACGGCAAGCTGGGCCAGGTGCGTGACAACAATGACTTGGCGCGTTTGTGCGAGCTCGGCAATGACCTGGGCAACCGCGCGGGCAGTGGAGCCGCCCACACCTGCGTCGATCTCGTCGAAGATGAGGGTCTCGACGTCGTCGCGAGCACCGAGGACCACCTTGATGGATAGCATGACGCGGCTGAGCTCACCGCCCGAGGCAATGCGCGCAAGCGGTCTGGGCTGCATCGCGGCACCGGGACGATACTGGAACTCGACCGCGTCGGCCCCGCGAGGGCCCCATTGGGCACGCGAAAGCTCCTCGATGCGTACATCGAGACGTGATGTGCCCATTTCAAGGCGGGCCATCTGAGCACTGACAGCGTCGGCAAACTGAGGGGCGGCGGCGCGGCGCGCCTGCGAGAGAGCCTCAGCCGCACTGACAAGCGCTTGCTCGGCGTCATCGAGTGCCGCCTGCAGGCGTCGCAAGACTTCCTGCGAGTCATCCACAAGCTCCACGACATGGCATGCCTGGGCATAATGGTCGAACACGTCTGGCATCTCGGGACCGTACGAGCGCAAAAGCCCGGCGAGCTCACCCATGCGAGCGTCGGCGCGGGCATATTCAGCTGGGTCGAACTCGACATCGTCGCGATACCGGCGGACCTCATGCGCAACGTCCTCGATGGGGAAAATGGCCTCGCGCAAGGCCTGACAGATGACCGCAAGGTCGGGGTCGAAGCGCTCCGCCGACTCCAGGCTCACGAGGGCCGAGTTGAGCGCGTCGAGCGCACCACCCTCGTCGCTTATCGACTGGCGCGCCTGCTCACAAGCCTCGAGAAGAGACTCGGCGTGCTCCATTTTGGGAAGCGAGCGCTGAAGCTCCTCGTACTCCCCTTCCTGGGGCTTCACTTCTTCAAACCGCTCGATAACAAAACGTGCCTCATCTACGGCTTGGACACTTTGATGGCAGTCTTGAAACGCTTGGTCGTACTCCTTCTGCGCGCGGGAACGCGCCTTCCATGCAACCTCGTAATCGCTCTTTTTTTCAGCGACGGCATCGGTTGCCCAAGCGTCAAGAAGGGCAAGGTGGTTCTGCTCGCTCAGGAGCTTCTGATGGTCGTGCTGGCCGCACAGGTCGATATGGGCGCCTACCGCCTGGGAGAGCTGGCCCACGGTTGCCATCGAGCCGTCAAGCGTGCAACGCGAGCGACCCTCGCTGGAAACCCTTCGGCTCACAATATGGCCGTCGGGGAACTCCTGCGCATCGCCCTCGTCGGTGATTTGGGCCTCGACGAGCAGGAAATCGCAACCCTGACGCACCTGGCTTGCCTCGGCACGCTCGCCGATGAGCAGCTTTATGGCACTTAACAGGGCCGACTTGCCCGCGCCCGTCTCACCTGTAAGAACCGTGAGCCCGCGCGAAGGGCAGATAACCGCGTCCTCGATCAAGGCGAGGTCTTTGACATGAAGCTCTTCAATCACCTGATGTGCCTCGTTTCGTTCGAGGGGCTAACGCACCTTGCCGTAGAAGACGCGAGAGACCGACTCAAAGAATGCCTGGTCGCGCGCGCTGAGGAGAACGATATCGTAGTCGGCCCGGCTCACCGTAAGGCGGCAGGGGGCAATCGACTCAAAAGGGGACTCGCCGTCAATGAAGATGGTCGGGTCGCTCGAACGGTCGGATGCCACCTGGAGCTCCACCACATCGGAGGGCGAGGTGACGAACGCGCGGGCCGTAATGGTATGGGGCGCGATGGGCACGCACACCAGCCCCGTAAAGTCAGGCGTGACGATAGGCCCACCGGCAGAAAGGGCATAGCCGGTGGAGCCGGTGGCCGTGGACACCACGAAACCGTCACCGCGCAGACGGTCGATGTGCACGCCGTTGGCGGACACGTCGAACTCAACCATGCGGCCCGACGCGCCACGGGCGAGCACGACCTCATTGACGGCGTTGGTGCGCAGCGTCGTCTCGTTGCCCTCGCGATCGTAGCCCTCCACCACGACAGCCAGCGCCGCGCGGCGAGTAACGTGGAGTTCCTGGGCAAGGGCCTGGCCCACAAGCTGGAACATGTCGGCCTGGTCGAGGTTGGCGTCTGCCGTCAGGAATCCCAAGTGACCGAAAGAAAGGCCCAGAATCGGAATCTGCAGCGACCCCACAAGACGCGCCGCCCGAAGCAAGGTGCCATCGCCGCCCAGGGAGACAACGAGGTCAACACCCTCTAGACACGCCTCAGAATCGTTGCCAAAACGCGGGGGCCTCACGACATCGATGAGCTGGTCGTCGAGCCAGGCTTCCAGTTTTGACGCAGCTTCAACGGAAGCCTCATAGAGCTCGTTTGGAACAAGCATGACACGCATCACAGAGCTTCGTTCCCTTCAACACCAGTCTGGTCATGCCATGCCTGCGCAACGACGGCATCGACGTCGATTGCCGCCGTACAGGGCCGCATGCCGGCCAAAACAAAATATTCGATGTTGCCCTTGGCGCCATGGATGGGCGAGACGCAGGCGCCGCGCACGGACATCCCAGCTTGCGTAAGCCCCACAATGACGCGTGCGAGGACCTCGCGATGGACCTGGGAATCTCGCACGATGCCGCCCTCACCGACCTGCGAGCTCGAAGCTTCGAACTGCGGCTTGACAAGTGTGCAGAAAAGACCGTCTTCGCCGAGCATGGACATGACGGCCGGCAAGATGGTGGCCACCGAGGTAAAAGACACGTCCGCCACAGCAAGGTCGAAAGGCGCCCCTAAGACCTGTGGGTCAGCATCGCAAATGTTCGTACGTTCAAAAAGCGCGACGCGCTCGTCGCACCTGAGCCCCCAGTCGAACTGGGCATAGCCCACGTCGACCGAGGCAACACGCCGGGCACCCTGCTTGAGCAGGCAATCGGTAAAGCCGCCGGTGGAACATCCCACATCGACGCAGTTGAGACCGTTGACATCTAGGCCAAATGCCAGGAGGGCACCCTCAAGCTTGAGTCCTCCCCTGCTCACATAGGTACCCAGGCCCTGGGCGCTCTGCTTGCGCGAGCCCTTCACATGCAGGGCAACGCC
>USJP01000152.1 GCA_900555105.1 uncultured Coriobacteriaceae bacterium
ACGACGATGAGCAGATTCTCGACCTGCTGCGCCGCACGCAGGAGCTGGAGCGCCAGAGGGGCATCCTCTACGGCCTTGTCCTCATCGTCCTCGGCATCGCTTGCGGTGCCATGTCCAGGGTCACCGGCAGGACGGATGTGCGGAATTTCGACTTTGACATCCTGATGGGTGTGCCCCCTGGAGGGACGTTGGCCGGTGTCTGGGTCGTTGGGAGGCAGATACCCGGAAAGCATTGATTTGCGGGGCTTCCCGGCAATCCGGCTTACTTGCGAGTTCTGCCAGCGGCACCTGCCGCTCTTTTAGGAGAGCTCGCGGCAGTCGGGCATGCCGATGACGGCAAGGCCAAGGGCAAGAGGCGTGAGGAAAAGCCCGATGAACCACAGCCGGCCCTTGCCCCACGTGCATCCCTTTGCCACGGCCGGCCGAGTCGACCATGGGTGCGATCCACAGGCACCAGGCCACGACGACACACGCGGCAAGCACGATGGAAACGACGAGGAAAACAGTCGAGGCGGTGGTGTCGGCATACATGGGCATGATAGGTCTCTCCTATTGACTGTTTGATGCCCGGCAATGCTGAGGCGCCCCGGAGTCTAGCGACCGCCTGTTGTGCTTACAAGGTTGACTTTGCGCGTTTGATTATGCCAACGGTGAGGCATCGTTGGTGCACGAAGATTCGTCATGTTTACAGTTGACCTGTACATGCTGTCTGCTCGGGTTTGACTAAGGCAAGAAATGTAGATTGAGGGCCTCTGGTGTTACCTTTTTGACATGTTCGGGGGAGCGATGCCCCATCGCTTCGTTGGCAAGATTGCAGAACTCATGGCTGTCAAACGTTTCTTGTCATTTCAGACCAGCCCGTCTGGCTATTGGGTTTCTTAGTCCTTGGCTCATTTTGTTGCGTGCCCACTTTTATTTATCGCGAGAGCGGGATATTCACTCAGCCGTTGGGGACGTTGAAGTATTGTGAAAGACTGAGGTTTTAGGGTGCCTTTTGGCCATTGGGCGGCTACCACGATGGTGTTGGTCGCCGGTCAGAGGGTCGTTGGTCAACGATGTCGCACAATGGATTGTTTGGGGGCGCGTTCATGGCAATGAAGGAAGACATTGCGGCACATAGGGAGAACCCATTCTGCCTGCAGGGCGGACTCGCGGCCGTGCTCGTCGCGGGCTTTGCCTTGGGGAGGACGGGGGCGATCTATGAGTCGACCACGCTCATACTGGACTCCTTCGAGCTACTCGCCGCCACCAAACTTGTGAAGGCGGGGGTCTTTGTTGCCCTCGCCCTGCTCTTCTTTTATGGTGGCAAGAGTGAGGGGCGAAGCAAAGACAGGACGGGTACGCTGCTCGTCATGACCCTTGTCGCGTTCGCCGTCTATGGTGCGATCTTTCTCTCCGGCAACCTCGCCGGCGTGACGAGCTTCGGTTTCCAGATTCTTGGCCTGGTCATGGAGGGTGCGAGCGAGGCAATAGGCATCTATCTTTACGCCGCTATGATGGCGCAGATGAACCGCGGCCCCGAGCTCATGCTACTGGGCTTCGCTGCGACGAACGGTATCAGTGCCGTCCTCTCCACGCTTTTGCCGGTGCCCAATGCCTACCTGCTCTTGGCGTTTCAGATTGTCGGACTGCTCGCCCTCGCGTTTACGATGCGGTATCTGGAGCCTGCCTCCGGCGCTATGCCCATGGCCGCGGTCGGGCGCCTTCCGGGTGAGACGGAAAGCGCCGGGTTATTCGCGTTCGTGGCCGCCTGCCTGTTCGTCAATGCGGTGGCGGGTTTCTACATCTCGATTCCCTCTGTCGGTGGAACCCCTCTGAGCGGGGCCGAGAAGAGCATCATCGGGGTCCTGCTCTTTCTGGGTGATCTTGCCGTGTACGCCGTCTTCCGCCTGTGCCCGGATCTTTCCCTGCGACTCGAGTTCCTTTTTCTGCCGCTTGCGCTCTGCCTGGCCGGCCTCCTGCTCATGCCTTTGAGTGGCGAGGTGGTGGGCACTCGAATCGGCATCGTGGTCGTCAGGGTGGGTCGAGACCTGTTCGAGGTGTGCTCGTGGGTCTGGGCCTTGAACCTCGTAAGGCGCGATCCCGGTAGGGGGCGACCTTTGCTGTGCCTGGTGATGGCCGTCAGCTCGTTTTATTTTGGTGCGCTCATTGCCAAGGGGTTGGAGGGCGCCATAGCCACCTCCGAGCTTGCCTTTGCGCGTGTGAACGTTGCTGTGGCGGCCATCCTGGCACTATGCGTGGCGTTGATCGGCGCTGCATGCCAGGGTAAAGGCACTGGGAATACGAAGGCGGGCGGGCAAAACTGCGCGGACGACGGCATTGGGGCCCGCCTCGCCGACTTCGACCGGCATGTCATTGCGATGGCACGCGAGCTGTCCCTGGACGAGCGTGAGAATGCCGTGCTCGTCGACGCGATCCACGGCTTCAGCGGGGAGGCGATAGGGGCCCGCCTGGGTTATTCGCGCGATGCAGTGAAGTTCTCCCTTGCGAAAATCTACGCCAAGGCAGGCGTCTCGAACAAGCAGGAGCTTGTTGAGAAGATTGAGACATGGGAGCTCCGCGAATAGTTCCAATCGGCCTTTTTCGAGGTCACAGGTGTCAAGCCCAAACTGGTGACCCTGTTTGGGGAGCGAGACCGCCTGTATGGGTTTGTGGCACCCACCGTCGTTGCGTAGGTTTAATGCCAACGCGAGCAGCTGTCGGAGGCTCGCGGCGACAGTGCGTCGGAACACTCGAAAGGGGAACGAAATGGAAATCACGCGCAGAGGGTTCGTCGAGGGCGTGGCATTGGGCGCGGCTGGGATCGCATCCTGCGGATGCGTTGCGGCTCCGGCCGTAGCCGAGGAAGCAGCTGGCACCAAGGCGCCTGCAGGCGAGTTCAAGGCGGGCGCTTACATCGGAAGTGCTCAGGGCAACACCGGCATGGTGTACGTCGAGGTTGTTCTTTCCGAGGGCCCCACCATTGAGAGCTTGAAGATTGTGGGGAATAGCGAGACTGACCACATCATCCATGAGGTGGAAAAGGTTCTTCCCGACCGCATCGTCGCGGCTCAGAGCACGGATGTCAACGTCGTCGCCGGAGCGACCATCTCGAGCTTCGCCGTCATCAACGCGGTCGAGGACGCCTTGGAGCAGGCGGGGGTCGACCCGTCCTCCATGGTTGCGCCCGAAAAGGAGGCTGGGGCCGACCAGACGCTCACGTGCCAGGTTCTAGTAATCGGATCGGGCCCTGCCGGGCTCCTGAGCGCGGTGACCCTCAAGAGCAGGGGGGCGGACGTGCTGCTTGTCGACCAGCTCGACATGATTGGCGGCACCGGTCGCTTCTCGGCAGGGCGCATGTTCGGCACGATGGAGGTATCGGAGCAGGAGCGTGTGCGCGATGCGTTCCTCGAGCAGACCACGACCGGTCAGCGCTCCTATGACGAGGCCTTGTTCCCCAACCAGGACAAGGTCGAGCGCTACATTACCTCGGGCACGGAGATGTTCGATTTCCTCAAGGACACCTGTGGGATCGAGCTCGAGTACTACGCCCCCAAGGACGGCTGGGGCAACGAGAACACCAAGGTTCAGGTCGGCGCCAACGAGCACTCCGAGGTGACCTCCACCATGGGATATCAGCTCACGGAGTCGCTCTTCGACGTGTACAAGTCGATGGGCGGAGAGTCCCTGCTGGGGACGAAAGTCACCTCCCTCACCGTAGGCGACGACGGCTCTGTCACGGGAGCCATGGCGCAGGCCGAGGACGGAGGCGAGATTACCATCGCCGCGGACCGAGTGGTGGTCTGCACGGGCTCTGCCGGAGCGAGTGTCGAGGTGCAGGCCAAGTACTGCCCAGATCGCGCCGACGGTGAGCCGCGCACTATCTGCCGCGGTGCGGACGGCTCGGGCATCGAGATGATGGTCGCCGCCGGTGCTCAGGTGATTCCTGACTGGGTGAACAGCACCGCGCAGTACTCCACGCACCCCGAGCTCGCCTGCACGGACGCCGGCCAGGCCAACGGCTCGAGCTTCGCGCTGTCGAACAAAATCGCCAACAAGACCTCCCTCCTGGTCAACGCCGAGGGCTCGCGCCTCGGTGATGAGTCGAATTCCTTCGTCACGCTCCTGTTCTACAAGGCCGGGGTCGTTGACTGTGCCTATGCGGTTCTCGATGTTGAGGCTGCCGTTTCGAGGGGCTTGGTGTCCGAGGTCGAGCAGGGTGTCGTCAGCCAGCCCGAATACTTCTTCAAGGCCGGCTCCATCGAGGGGCTTGCCGAGGCGGCCGGTATGGACCCGAGCGCTTTGGCGGCAACGGTCGAGCGTTACAACGAGCTGTGCGACAAGGGTGAGGACGTCGACTTCGGCAAGGCCCCGGAGAACCTGCTCCCAATCGTGACGGCGCCCTTCTACATGGTGCGCGAGGTCCTGGTCAACCGTGACATAGCCGGCGGCGTGTACACCGACCTTGACCGCAGGGTCCTCGACGCGACTGAGAACCCCATTGGCGGCCTGTACGCGGCCGGCTTCTGCTCCTCCCGCGACCTCTACGGCAATGGCATCCCCGGTGCCGGAAGCGTTGGCATGGCCGCGGTGAGCGGATATGTCGCCGGCAACGTCATCGCTGACGAGCTGGGGGTGTAGGGACTCGGTAGACGGGCAGCATGAAGGCTGAGCCTTCCGACGCATAAAGGTCTGCGTTCCGAACTCGGTTTCAAGAACCGAGCCGGGACGCAGGCCTTTTGTCTTAGGGAGCGGTTATTCCCGCGCCGCCTCGGTCTGCCTTAACCCTCCGCTTCCTCTACGCCTGCCTAAGCGCAGCGTATTCCCCGCAAGTCATGACGGCGGTGTGGGTGGGCGAGGCGAACTCCATCATGGCGGTCGCCATGTCCTCGTATTCCTCCGAGGAACCCGAGCAGGCGTCTGTCAGGTAGACGACGGGCGTCCCCGTGTCGATGGCGTCGATGGCCGTGGCGAGCACGCAGCACTCGCTCATGACGCCCGTGATGACGATGCGGCCGGCGACTGCGGCGAGCGCGACGCCCGCCCGACGCCCTCTTTACCGCCCCTGCACGCTCGTCTGCTACACTTTGCCCGTCCGATCGCGCCAACCGCAAGGAGCCCCGATGAGCGAGAGCAAGAAGCCCAACTACCTGCCCGCCTTCGTGATCTGGGCGGTGTTCGAGGCCGTCGCCGTCGCGCTGTGGCTTGGGCTGGGCAACCCGTTT
>USJP01000153.1 GCA_900555105.1 uncultured Coriobacteriaceae bacterium
ACCTGTTGCGCCGACACCGAGGCCGCCGAGGCGTTCCTCGAGTTCCTTCAGACCGATGCCGCTTGGGACATCTGGGCTGAGTTCGGCTACGAGAAGGCCGAGAAGAAGGTCGATGACAAGAAGGCCGAGGATAGCAAGGCTGAGGGCGCCAAGCCCGCTGACAAGCCTGCCGACAAGGCCGAGGAGAAGCCCGCGAAGTAATGAGGTCCGCCCATGGCTAACCACGCTGCACACGAGCGCGACCTGTTCACCGTCATTTGCGCGGTGGTCTGCCTCGTCTCGCTCCTGTTTATCGGGAGCGCTGTAGCAGCGATTGTCTTAGGCGGTTTTGAGCACCTTGGCGAGGCCCTGACCTCTGCCGAGGTGCTCTTCTCGCTGCGCATGAGCCTTGTGACCTCGACTATCTCGAGCACGATCTGCCTGTTGCTTGCGTTGCCCACTGCCTACACGCTTTCGCATACAAATTTTCCCGGCAAGCGCGCGGCCGAGATCCTGATGGAACTCACGCTGTCCTTGCCCTATATCCTGCTGGGCTTCGCGCTGCTGCTCATCTTCTCGTCGCCGATGGGCAAGGCGCTCAAGGCGGCGGGCTTTGCCGTGGTCTTCCAGCCAACGGGCATCGTGTTCGCGCAGCTTCTCGTGAACCTGCCGTTCGCCATCCGCATGGCTCGCACGGCGCTTGAAGACGTGAACCCGCGAATGGAGTTTGTGGCGCGCACGCTGGGCGCAAGCAGGTGGGAGGTTTTCCGCACCGTCATCTTGCCGCTGTGCCGCAACTCGCTTATCAGCACCTTTGTGCTCACTTGGGCGCGCGGTATGGGCGAGTTTGGTGCCACGCTCATGCTCGTGGGCGTGACGCGCATGAAGACCGAGACGCTGCCGGGAAGCATCTACCTCAGCATCTCGACAGGCAATTACGATACGGCCATGGCCACCGCCATCATCATGCTGGTGGTTTCCGCATGCACTTTGGCTATTGCAAACATCCTGAGCCGGCCTTCGGCCCAGTCGCGTTCGATCAGGTAGGAGGGCATTATGGCGACAAGCGTCAGCATCGACAACCTTCATGTGGAGCGCGGCTCGTTTTGTCTGGAGGTCGAGCATCTCGAGATTCGGTCCGGCGAGACGTTTGCAATTCTGGGCAGGACCGGATCGGGCAAGACCGTGCTGCTTGAGTCGATTGCGGGTGCCTTCCCGCTGCACGGGCGCATCAACCACGGCACCGTCAAGGTCGGCAACAAGAACATCGAGCGCGTCCCGCTGCATGAGCGCGGCATGGGCGTCGTCTACCAGGAGCACGCGCTCTTCCCGCACATGACGGTGGGGGAGAACATCGCCTACGGCCTCAAGATGCACCGCGTTCCCAAGCGGGAGACTGTCGACAAGGTCAATGCGATGACTGATCTTCTGGGAATCTCGCACATTGCCAACCGCCGCCCCGGCATCATCAGCGGTGGCGAGGCGCAGCGCTGCGCTCTGGCGAGGGCCCTCGTCCTCAGCCCGGAGATTCTCTTGCTCGATGAGCCGTTCAGCGCTCTTGACCCTACGACGAAGACGCTCATGTACGAGACCATGGACGACATCCGCCGGCGATTTGGCATGACGATCGTGTTCGTGACTCACGATTTCGTGGAGGCGCAGCGGCTGGCTGACCGCGTAGGTATCGTCCTCGACGGCCGGCTAAGGTGCGTCGCGGCCGCTTGCGACCTTCTTGATGAGAGCGCTCCCCATATGGCCGAGCCCGACATCCGGAAGTTCCTGGGGATGTAGTTCGAGTGTCAAGAAGATTCTCGCGATGTGGGCCGGGAGACAAGAAACGATGAGCGCCTCGCCCCTGTGGCTGGGGATGGGCGTTCGTGGCCGCGGTAGTGCCCGGCTCGTTGTGCGAACAAGCTCGTCTTTTGGCTTGTGGGGCCGATTGGCATCGCCTCCAGTAACACCCCACTTGCTTCGTTACCGTTGAGGGCGGCGCCTGAAGGGTCGCGGATGTCGCCTGGTGTAACACCCCACTTGCTTCGCTACTGTTGCATTACCCGCCGCACCTGCAGGTTCTTGCAAAAATTACCCCCAAACCCATCCTCGTTTTCTTGCGCTTGCATCTGCGATGCGCCTATGATGACTCGCAGGAATCGAACGAGAAAGGCTCGACCAGGAGGGGGTTTCATTATGGCTGCTTCACGCTACGCGCTGGTAAACGGGTATGTGCTCGATGGCTCTGCGGACATGAAGCCGCGCGAGGGCCTGGTCGTGGTGGTGTCCGACGGCAAGTTCGAAGCCGTGGCGCCCGAGCGTGAGCTCGATCTTTCAGGCTGCGTTCGCATCGACCTGGCGGGCGGTTACATCATGCCTGGCCTGGTCAACATGCATGTGCACCTGGCAAGCGAAGGCAAGGCTCCCAAGCCCAATGCCAAGCCCGTGGACTACAAGAGCCTTATGGACAAGCTGGGCAAGTATCGCCTGGTCAAGCACCTCTTTTATAAGATGGCGAAGAAGTATGCCGCCACCGAGCTCAAGAGCGGCGTCACCACGCTGCGCGCCGTGGGTGGCCTGTTTGACATCGACGGGCGTGTGCGTGACGCGGTAGAGGCTGGCAAGGTTGCTGGACCGCGCATCATCGCAGCTAATACGGGCGTTTCGGTGCCGGGCGGCCACTTCGCCGGGTCTCTTGCGACTGAGGCGACGACCCCCGAGGAGGCCGCGGCCGACGTGCGCCGCGCTGTCGAATCGGGTGCCGACATCATCAAGCTCATGATTACGGGAGGCGTGATGGACGCCACGGCCGAAGGTGAGCCAGGTGCTCTTCGCATGCCCCCTGAGCTGGTCAAGGCCGCTTGCGATGAGGCGCATAGCCTGGGCAAGATCGTTGCCGCCCACGTTGAGAGCACCGAGGGCGTGCGCGTGGCCCTCGAGAATGGCGTGGACACCATTGAGCACGGCGCTGTCCCCACGCCTGAGATCCTGCGGCTCTTCCACGAACGCGGCGCTGCTCTCATCTGCACGCTTTCGCCCGCCATTCCCTATGCCCTCTTCCCGCTCGAGGTGAGCCATTGCGGCGAGTTGGGTCGCAAGAACGGCCGCATCGTGTTTGACGGCGTGCGCGAGTGCGCCCGCGCTTGCCTGGCCGACGGCATCCCCGTGGGCTTGGGCACCGACACGGGCTGCCTCTTCATCACGCATTACAACATGTGGCGCGAGGTGCGCTACTTCGCTCACTTCTGCGGGGTCTCCAACGCATTTGCCCTGCATACGGCCACGTTGGGCAACGCTCGCATCGCTGGCATCGCCGATGAGGTGGGTTCCATCGAGCCCGGCAAGCAGGCCGACTTCATCGTGACCGAGCGCAACCCCCTCGACGACCTGGCCAACCTGCGCCATCTCGCGATGGTTGCCCGCGACGGCAATATCATGCGCAGGCCTCAGATAAAGCCCCTGCCCGGCGTCGACGAGGCCCTCGATGCCTGTGACAAGGAGATTTTGGCGCAATAGTAATCCAAAATAAGGGGGAGTCAGACGGGCCTGCCGAGTGTGAAAAAGGCAGGCCCGTCTGCTCTTTTGCTTGTTGACGTACCTCGCCAAGGGGCGATAATCTCGTATGAGCACGCTCTTTACGATGTCGTCCGAGACGGGGTGGCACAATGGTGAAACCTGCTGATTTTTCTGGTCGTTGGCGTGGGGCATGTGTGGCAGCGGGCCTACTCTTAGGTATGACCGCAGTGTCGCCCGCCTGGGCCGAGGCTGCTGCTGTGAGCGACAATTCCGCAGGTGAGACGCCTGTTGTATCGGTTGGCCTTGCTGCAGCTGAGGATGATCTCGGAAACACCCAGACCGGGCAAGGGCCGGCGGTCGGTGCCGATTCCGCGGCACCTGGCAGTGTTGACGCCGCACCTGTTTACGGTAATCTCGCTTCGAGCAATGCAGTCATTTCGCCTGTTGACGGCATGGTTCCTGGCGATATGCCCGTCGGTGGCAATGCAAACGCAACGTCTACTGGCGATGGTGGCCCTTCTGATTCTTCCGCAGTGTCTGTTGATGGTGACAATGCCACCGGCGCCGTCCCCGCTGGCGCTGACGCTGCTACCGCACCCGCCGACGGTGACGCCGCCGTTGTCTCGCCCGCTGGCGATGGCGCTGCCTCTGGCGATGCCAACCCTGTGCCTTCCGGTGGCGGTGCTGCTTCGGGAGATTCTGCTGCAATCGAAGGAGACAATGCTGCCGATGACTCCGACGATTCCGACAACGAGCAGGTCGGAAACCCTGTCGTGCCTGCTCACGAGGCTGTTCTGACTCAAAATTCCTATGGCATGTTTGATGTGTCCCTCTCGTTCAAGGCTGAGTATTCTTCCCGAACTGTTTTCGGCAAGACCACGACCGATTACACAAAGGGCGGAAAAATTACCTGTAAGTTGAGCAAGTGGGTGCAGGGCTCGGGCTTGTATGGTGAGCCCGCTGACTTTAAGTACACCAAGACCGACGCATCAGGTCAGACTGTTGCCTTCGATGACGCTCCTGCGGCCGTGGTCTCCGAGGATGGCACGCTTGTTTGGACCGTAGGCGGTCTTGATCCGCGTGACGCCGCTGCGTTGGAAGCGGGAACCACGTACACGATTACCTTCAGGGTATTCGCACGCGACCTGGCCTATTCTGATTTCGCCGCCGCCGATCCCGAGGTCCCCGACCACAACTACCCCGTGTTTTCCACGGCGACGCTCGAGTACCTGCAGATGCAGGAAAAGACTGGCATGGTTGGCATAGGCTTCGACGGCCTGACCGACTATAACCAGGTCGCCCTGCCCGTGACCCGCGGGCCTCAGGCCCCCAGCGTGGGCGGCGACTCCGATGGTTCGGAGCCTGGTCAAACCCCTGATGAGACCAACAAGCCCGAGATACCTGGTACCTCAGAGGGCGAGACCCCCGCTCCGACTCCCGAAACGGTGAAGCCTGCCCCCTCTGCTCCGACTTCCGCGATTCCTAAGACTGCCGATGATTCTATGCCTGCGGTCGTGCCCGTCCAGGCCCTGCTTGCAGGTGCTGCGCTCTTGGTTTCCGGGGCCGCGCTTCTCCTGGCTCGCCGTCGCGCCCGGTAATGCACTATGTTCTGGGGCGGAGCGTCGTGCCCCAATTGGATGGCCTGCGTTGATGCGCGGGTTTGAGCGCTTGCAATATATATGTAAGACATTGACGGCCTGTCTTCCATAAAGGGAG